>CAIQIY010000327.1 GCA_903871975.1 uncultured Chloroflexota bacterium
CACCGGGTGTTGCCAGCCGACGCACCAGCGGGGTGCTGACCACATCGCGCAGAGCCTCACCGGGTGCACCCAACCGGCGCACCAGCGCCAGGCGCGCACCGGAGCCCGATGCGCTCACGGCACGCGACTGGGCGGCGCCACGCGCACCATGGTAGAGCCGCGAGACAACCGAGCTACGCGCGGCGAGCGACGGCGTACGCACCGCACGGTGTGCCAACGCTCGCAGCAACACACGGTGCTGGCCGACCGGGCGTTGCAGCAGCGACGGCTGTACGCGGCGTGCCAGCGCACCCGCCAGCATGCCGGCACGCCCGATGGGCCCCCGAGTATTGCCGTCATGCACAGCCATCGCCCGAATCACATCCTCTACAGAGAGTGGCTCAACTCACCCGCTTGAACCCGTTGTGGATGAGTTCGAGCGTCTCGAATGCCACCGCCGCATCGCCCGCCTTGAACTCTGGTCCGCTCCACTTCACCGGTAGGCCACCGACGAAATCCCAGCGCACTGCTGGCTTCGGTTCGCGGCCAAACAGCACGATCGAGAAGTTCCGTCGGCTCACGGTGCCACCACTGACGGCGGCGAACCACTGCCAGAGCTCGGGCGTCGCCAGCCCGCGGCGCAGCACGATGGCAGACGCCTGCTTGACGCGCACCGGCAGTTGCAGGACATAACCGTTCTGCCCGCCTTCGATGACCGGCATCGTCTCGATCTCGGTGCTCAGGCCGCTGCACTCGTCGAAGAGCGCCTCGCTGATGCCTTGCAGCTCGATCTGAAACCGGTGGTTGGTGTAGAAGTCGCTCGATGCGACGGACGGCTGCGGCATGGCAGGTGCTGCAGCTGCGGCCGAACGCGTCGGTATCCGTGGTGGCGCCAGGCCGAATCGTCGTCTCATTCGGCATCACCCCATGCTGCCGCACCCTGCCGGGCCGCCTGGACCTGGCGCAACGGTGATGCGTGCGGCGCGACCGGCAGCGCGCCTTCGCCGGAATCCGCTGCGTCGGCGTCGCGGCTGAACCGTGGCGCGACTTCGTCGGACAATGGTTCGCCGATCAGGCTCATCGCGAGCATGCGTGACTGCAACTGACCACCGAATTCCGGCATGGCTCGCGCCATCTGCCGCTGGTGGGGCATCATCGGCCGGACACCGAATCGCTGCCGCACAAAGGCTGCGGTCCCGGTCACACTCGCCGGCAACGTCAGCGCGCCATCGTCCACCGTATCACCAGCCATGCGGATCGCTCCCCGACGCTCGTTCACGCGCTTCCTCGCAGTCGCGGCGCCATAATCGCTCGACCAGGTCGGTCAGCACCTCAAGATCGATCGGCAGCGGCTCGGTGGGTGGTGGTGCGGCTGCAGGCTGTTCCGGCATCATTCCCTCACGATTCGGCCGATTCGTTCAATCGCCGATTGATCCGCGCCACCTCGCGCACCCAGTCCTGCCGCTCGAGATGGTCCATCGTCATGATCGCCTCGCGCGACCAGTGGAAGTGGTACGCGATGTAGGCTACCTCCTCGAGGAGGCGCTCGACGGGGTAGCCAATCATTCCCCCACGGGCCGCGTGTCGACGTCGAAGGCATGATCGCATTGCGGGCAGACGACCTGCAGCGTGTTCGAGGCGGTCTCGTTGATCCGGCGATACAGCTCTTGCAGGTATGCCAGATCGGCCGAGAACATCCCTTCGATCACGGCGGTGTTGATGCTCGCCACTGTGCCGAGCCGCGTGATCACGCGCGACAGCAGGACGATCACCAGATAGGCTTGATTGGCACGAACCCGCATGTCGCGCATCGGTGCGATCTCATCCATCGCCGTCGCCATGCGCATCGCCCCCTGGCGATGAACTGTGCCTTCGGCATCGACATAGCCGATCGGCAGCGTGAACTCAAATTCTGTCTTCATCACGTCCTCATGGCGCCATCAGCCACCGATGCCGCGACACCTGTGGCCGATGGCGCCTTGTTGCATCACACCTTGACGCGCTTGAGCCCCTCGTGCACCAGCGTCAACTCCTCGACCGCGACGCTATTGTCATCGGCCTTGGTCGTCGGGCCGCTGATCTTCGACGGCCAGGCATTGGTGATGTCCCACTGAGCTGCCAGCTCGTAGTTGCGGTCATACATGCGGATCGAGCACGCCTTGCGCGCATCGCTCATCTTGCCGTTCACCACGAGATCGCGCCAGTCCCACATGTCCAGCGTGTCGGTGATGCCACGCTTCAGCACCACGTTCTCCCACTTGATGCGCCCAGGAATCTTCTGCACTTCCTCGCGACCGTTGCGCACCACCTTGTGTTCGACGACTTCGCTCTCCGAGCTGATGCCGGAGATCTCCATGAAGTAGCCCACAACGGTCCCTGCCAGGTCCAGCTCGTAGTTATATGCAATGAACGGATCGGAATCACGCCCAGTCCGCTTCGCCATGATCAACCTCCTGTGTTACGACGCTTCAACCAGGGTCAGCCCATCTGTCCGATGCGGAACACGACGAACTCGGCGGGCTTGACGGGCGAGATGCCGATGTCGATGAACAACCGCCCGAGATCGCGCTCTTCCTGCGGATTGTTCTCGGCATCACACTTGACGTAGAAGGCCTCGTTCTCGGCCAGGCCAAACAGCGCACC
>CAIQIY010000328.1 GCA_903871975.1 uncultured Chloroflexota bacterium
CGACTATCTGCTGATGGGGCACGAGGATGCCCGGGCGGTGTTTGGTGTCGACGACGAGGCGGCGATCCTGGCGGCGGCCGGCGCGCTGGGCGCGCGCGTCGTGGTGCTCAAGCGCGCCGAGCGTGGCGCGATTGCCCTGGCAGCCGGCCAGCAATACGAAGTGCCAGCACATCCGGCGCCACATGCCATCGATCCGATCGGTGCAGGTGATGGGTTCGACGCCGGCTTTCTGGCAGGCATGCTGCGTGGCTACAGCGTCCCCGATGCGCTGGCACTGGGTGCACGCGTCGGCGCCGCAGCCGTCGAGGCACTCGGCGACTACAACGGCTATCCGCGGATCGTGGTCTGAGCCGCTGCGTCGCGGCGGGCCACCACGATCAGATGCTCGTCGTCGTGGGGCCAGGGATCGAGCGCATACGAGCCATAGAGGCATTCGATCGTGAAGCCACACCGCGCCAGCAGATGCTCGATCTCGAAGCGATGAAACCAGCGCAGCGTGAAGCTGTCGCTGGTGCGCCGCACCAGGCCATCGGCGGCGACGGTATCGTAGAGGAAGGTACAGCGGATGCGCTGTGTCGCCAGGTCCGGGGATTGCACGACGAACGTCTGACGCAGGCCACCATCGGCGGTTGGATGGCTGTGCTGCAGACTGGGCAGCCCATCACGGGCCAGCAAGCCGGCGACATCCGGTTGCATCAGGTCGAGGATCAGCCTGCCGCCCGGCCGGATCACGGCGTGCAGGCACTGCAACGCCGCCTGCTGGTCGGCGACGTCGAGCAGGTGCTGGAACGAGTTGAGCGCGATGAATGCCAGATTGAAGCGACGTCGGCTGCGAAACGCACGCAGATCGGCGGTGATCCACTCGATCGCGTCGCCAACACCGGCGGTTGCGGCGCGCTCGCGGGCGCGCGCGATCATCGCCGGCGACGAATCGACGCCGGTGAGCCGGACACCAGCCTGGGCCAGCGGCACCGTGATGCGCCCGCTGCCGCACATCGCCTCGAGCACACGGCCACCACAATGCTGTGCAAACCCGCGGTAGAGCATCAGATCATCGAGGAACCGGTCGTGCTCGTGATCATAGTGATCGGCGTGTCGCTCGTAGAACTGCATCAGAACAGCACCAGCGCCAGCGCGACGAGGCCGGCCAGGCCGGCGATGGCCAACCCTGCGACCCAGAGGTTGACCACCGGCTCAAGGCGCGACACGGGCGGCAGCGTCACGTCGCTGCGTTCGGTCCATCGCGTGGCTGGCGGCGATCCACGCGGCTGCAGCGCATCGGGGCGCCAGGGTGCCGGCGCGATCGGCGGCGGCCCGACGGTCGGCGTCCCTTCGTCGCGGAAGGCGCGCCAGATCAGCACCGCGGCCGCCACGACGACGGCGACGGCGACGAGCAGCGGGAACACCATCGGCGGCAGGCTGACGCCGGTACCGATCCAGCCATTGAGTTGGTTGAGCAGTGGCGCGCCGAAGGCCAGCAGGACGATCAGCCAGCTCCAGTCGCGCGGGCGCCGGTCGGGAGCGCGCTCGGGCATCATCTCACCTCAGCATGTCAACAGGCGACCAGTGCCACGGAGGTCCTCATGACGACACATCACGTCCGGCCGGATCGGTACCACCACACGCTGGGCAGCCATCGGCCATTGGCACACATCGCCAGCGGCGACACCGTCATCACCACGACGGTGGACGCAGCCGGCCGCGATGCCGATGGCGTGGCAGTCACGCCGCGCGGCAACCCGATGACTGGCCCGTTCTTCGTCGCCGGTGCGCGGCCCGGCGATACGCTGGTGGTGGAACTCGAGCAGCTCGAACCGAATCGCGCGACCGGCTTCAGCGGCTGGACGATCGCGCCGAACGTGCTCGAGCCGCAGCACGTGGCACAGCTGCCGGTGGCGCCGGCCGGCTGGGCTACCTGGCAGATCGATCGTGCCGCGGGGGTCGCGCAGTGTCGGCCCGAAGCCGGTGGCAAGCGCATCAGCGTCCCGCTGCGGCCGATGCTCGGGTGTTTCGGCGTCGCGCCGGCGCGCGGCCAGGCGATCTCGACGGCAACCTCGGGCGAACACGGCGGCAACATGGATTACAACGGCTTCGTCGCCGGCACGCGCGTCGCGTTCCCGGTGTTCTGCGATGGCGCCCTGTTCTTCCTCGGCGACGGCCATGCGGCCCAAGGCGATGGCGAGATCGTCGGCACCGGCATCGAGATATCGCTCGATGTGCGCTTCACCGTTCATGTCGTGCCTGGCAAGACCATCGGCTGGCCACGGGGTGAAACTGCCGATGCCATCTTCACCGTGGGCAACGCCCGCCCGCTCGATCAGTGCGTCCAGCATGCTACCAGCGAGATGCTGGCCTGGCTGACGTCGGAGTACCGACTCACGCCGCTCGAGGCGTGCATGCTGCTGGGACAGGCCGCACGCTACGATCTGGGCAACATCTTCGACCCCGCGTACACGATGGTCTGCCGCCTGGCCCGCGCAGCGCTCACCGGCTGCCGCTGACGCCCCGCTCATGGCCGGCCCATCAGGCCGAGCCCGGTGAACTCGACCAGGTAGTCATGGCCGCGCGCTTCGATGCGAATCTGCTGGATGAAGCGCGCTTGCCGGATCAGGCTGTCGTCGCGCAACTCAACATCGAGCTGATACCACTGAAACAATGGCACCGGGCGATAGCGAATCTGGCCAACTTCCTCCGGCACGGCATTCGGCTGATCATCGGCGGTATACACGCAGAAGAACCGGTTCTCCTGTGGGTCGGTCGGGCTGGTCAATTTGTACACCAGCTGAATCATCATCGGGCACTCAGAGCCAGCGATCCCGGCACGGGCGACCGTCTGCGTCAGGACGCGCACCCAACCCGTGAGGCGGAGCGATGAATACTCCGACACATCGACATCGAGGGTCTGTTCGATGCCCACGGTGAACGGGCGTGTCTGGCCGCCATCGCGGCGAAACTGGCCGATCAGCATCTGATCAGCGGCAGTACACAGATCCGGAGTTTCGGGGCGACAACCGCGAATCACGGCAAAGCGGCCGTTCATCTCCTCCGGCGCCATGTTTGGCACGTCCCAATTCCACGAGCGATGCCAGGTCAACGAACCATCGCGATACTCGTACTGCTCATCGAACAGTGCGAAGTCGGCATCGCGGATGAGTTGCCAGGTAGCGGGAAGGACCGCGCTCACGGCACCGGCGACCGGAATCTGGACGCGCTCATCGGCGCCGACGGATGCTTCGACGCCGGCACGGCGCACGAGCGCGCGCCCGGCGGCGCGTACGGCCACTTCGGCATACAGTGGTGCACCCCCGATCGTCGTCGGCGGCAGGCGGCCACCGAGCGTCGACGGCACATTGATGCTGTAGCTGCCGCCAGGCAGCAGTACGACACGCGTCCCGTCATCGAGATCGACGACATACTGAACGTCGGTGAATGGCTGACCGGCGGCGATATCGTAGCGCGCATAGCCAGCACTGTGGCGTAACCGCACCTCTTGGCGCTCGGTCGTCCAGGCCGACACCCGGTAGGCATCGAGCGCAAAATCACCGCCGGCGGGATGCGCAAAATAATCGACCTGCGACCCATCGGGCAGCACCAGCGATGCAACCGGGCCATAGCCGGCCTCGGGCTTGGTCGTGATACTGTCGCCCTCATTGACCGGGCTGCAGATATCGGCCTCGCCGGGGCAGGGGTCATTCTCGGCGGGCAGCCGTTCGAGGCTGGCGCCAACCAGCTGGCCCCGGCTCTGCAGTGCCACGCCGGCATTGACGTGGCTGCGCAGCAACGCACCACCGAGCGGCACGGTAGCGTCCTGGTAATGGCGATGGATCGCCAGGCCAGCCGCCAGCACGATGCCGCAGAAGACCCCAAAGAAGCCGACGATCGCCACCCAGGCACTCGCCTCGGGGCTGAGCGGCAGGCGCGAGGTTGGGGGGAGCGCAGAATCCGCCACGGCGGGCCCCTTCAATACACTGCCAGGTACCGCTCAAGCTCCCATTGGCTCACCGCGGCGCCATAGTCTTGCCATTCACGCGTGCGTGCCTCGAGCAGGCGCTCGAGAATGTACGGCCCGAGCGCATCGCAGATCACCTGATCGCGCTGCAGTTCCTCCAGCGCAGTACCGAGATCGGGCGGCAGGGCGGCGACCTGGTGCGAGCGCGGATCGATCTGGAACAGGTCTTCCTCGGTCGCCGGTGGCAGTGGCAACGAGCGACGCACGCCATCGAGGCCGGCGGCGAGCATCACGGCGAATGCCAGGTACGGGTTGGCTGTTGGATCGGGGCAGCGCAGCTCGACGCGCGTCGTGTGCGGTCGGCCCGGGCTGATGCGCGGAACGCGCACCAATGCCGCCCGGTTGGTGCGCCCCCACGTCAGGTAGATCGGTGCCTCGTAGCCAGGAACCAGCCGCTTATACGAATTGACCAGCGGCGCCAGGATGGCGCTCATGCCGCGCGCATGCGCCAGCAGGCCGGCGGTGAAGTGCCGCGCGATCGGCGAGAGCTGGTAGGGATCATCGGATTGATGGAACACCGGACGGCCATCGAGTGTCGCCAGGCTCTGGTGCACATGCATCCCGTTGCCATTGAGCCCCGCGATCGGCTTGGGCATGAACGTGGCATACAGATCCAGCTGATGCGCGATCGTCTTGACGACCGTCCGCAGCGTCATGATCGCATCGGCCAGGGCCAGCGCTGGCCCGACGCGCAGATCGATCTCGTGCTGCCCCAGCGCCACCTCGTGGTGGCTGGTCTCGACGGCGATGCCGAACGTGGCGAGCGCGCGGATCATGCGACGGCGAATGCGCGTCGCGGCATCGGTCGTCGCATCGAAATAGCCGGCACGATCATGCGGCACCAGTGCCGGCCGACCATCGGCACCCATCCGCAGCAGAAAGAACTCGACTTCGGGGCTGACGCGGTAGCTGAACCCCATGCGTGCGGCATCATCGATGGCGCGGCGCAACGCGAAGCGCGGATCACCGACGAACGGCCGGCCGTCCGGGCTATAGACATCGCAGATCAGGCGCGCGGTCGAGTACCCCGTGCCCTCGTCCCAGGGAATGAGCGCGAATGTACCCGGGTCTGGCACCAGATACATGTCGTGCTCGGCGATGCGGGCAAACGCCTCGATCGCCGAGCCATCGAACCACACACCGTGATCGAGGCAATCGGGCAACTCGCCGACCGGAATCGTCACATGCTTCATGCCACCGACGATGTCGGTGAACTGCAGGCTGACGAACTCGACTCCGGCCTCGGCAGCGGCGCGCAGAATGTCATCGGGCTGGCTGGTCATCATCGCCTTCCTTGCGGCGCACGGCGTGCGGTCATCCGTCGATCAGCCGATCACGACTGCCACCACGCCCCGAGCACCATCACCACGCGGCCTACGCAACCGACGATGTCGGTGCATCGCAGGCTGGCCGGCACAACGCCGGGCTCGGCGGCGCACACAGCGACCACTATCCGTCATCCGTCGATCGGTCGATAGCTGATCACCACTTTCCCCGCTCGCGCATCCCACGCCTGCATCGTCAGTTCCAGTCGCCCGTTCGCGTCGCTCACCAGCGTCGTCTGGGCAGCATCGATCCGACCGCCGCGGCCAACGACCGCGAGTTCGACGCCATCGGCGCCGCGCACGACCACCGCGATGCTGCCGGAGCGTGTCTCGGCCGTTGCCTCGACCGCGTAGGCGCGATCGGCTGCGCCGGTGTCGAGCAGCTCGCGGGTGGAGCCTTGGGCGCTCACCATCACCCACGTGGTGCGCGTGCCGCCCTGCCAGGGCTCGTGGCTCGGTGCCGGCCCAGCCATCAACAGGCACCCGCCCAACAGCCAGGTGGCACACACGATCGGCAGCACGCGCAGCATGCCGCTCGTTCTGCTAGCCATACGACTCGGGCCGGCTGGCGGCGGTGAAGGTCTGCGGCGTCGGGACATGCTCAAAGCGCAATGGACGGCGCGCGGCGATGCGCAGCGTGGCACCGCAGCGCTCGTTCGCGCAGACGACCCGCGCCTCGGCCGACACGTAGGCCTGAATCGCCAGGGGCTGCCTGCACATCGGGCATGGCGCCAGTTCGACGGTCATGTGGTTCCTCTCTCGGGTTCCTGACGGAACAACGCATCGACGAACGTGCGCGCATCGAACAGCGCCAGATCGCCGAGACGTTCGCCGGTGCCAATGTAGCGGATGGGCAGGCCGGTCTCGCGAACGATGGCCAGCGCGATGCCGCCGCGCGCCGTGCCATCGAGCTTGGTGAGCGCGATCGCAGTGACGTCGACTGCTTCGAGAAATGCACGCGCCTGCGACAGGCCATTCTGGCCGGTGGTGGCGTCGATGACCAGCAGCACTTCGTGGGGTGCGTCGGCGATACGTCGGCGAATGATGTTGCGCAGCTTCTCGAGTTCGCGCATCAGATTGTGCTTCGCCTGCAGCCGGCCGGCCGTATCAATGATCAAGACATCGCTCTGGTGGGTACTCACCGCATCCAGGGCATCGTACACGACGGCGCCCGGGTCGCTGCCCTGGCCGCGCCCGACGAAGCCGACGCCGGCGCGCTCGGCCCAGGTGGCCAGCTGCTCGGTGGCTGCGGCACGGAAGGTGTCGCCGGCGGCGACCAGCACCTGCTGGCCGGCATCGGCGAGGCGGTGCGCCAGCTTGGCGATGAGCGTCGTCTTGCCGGCACCATTGACGCCGACGACCAGGATGACGTACGGCGGACGGGCGGCGGTGGGGGCGGGGTCGCGCGCCTCGAGGAGCTGCACCATCTCGTCGATCAGCCGCTGGCGTGCCTCGCTGGCGCGCCGGATGCCCTCGCGGCGGCAGCGGTCGCGTGTCTGGCGTACCAGCGCTGTGCTGGTGGCGACGCCGACATCGGCCTGGATGAGCAGTGCCTCGAGGTCGTCCCACAACGCATCAGTGATCGGATCGCCACCGGCAAACAGTGCAGCGATCTGGCCGAACAGCCCGCGCCGCGACCGTGTCGTGGCTGTCTCGAGCTGGGCGACCTCGCGCTCCTCGTTGGCCGCCGGTGCATCCGCTGCCGCTTGTGTCGCATTGTCATCGGGCTTGGGCCCGAGGCCGAAGAGTCGCCGCCACATCTGCGCCTCACGGTGTCACCAAGGCCCCGGGCATCGCATCGGGTGCCCGGAGCCAGTTGCTGCCAGTATACCAGAGATCGGCGCGGTCAGCCGAGCGCAGCCAGCGCGGCAGCGGCGCTGGCTGCCGGCTTGACGCCGCGCTCGGCAGCGATCACGACGCCGTGCTCGTCGATGACGAAATGCGAGCGGTCGATCCCCATGAACTGCCGGCCGTACATCTGCTTCTCGACCCATACGCCGTAGGCTTCGGCGATGGCGTGGTCGGTGTCGGCCAGCAACACGAATGGCAGCTGGTATTTCGCCTTGAATTGCTGGTGGCTGGCGATGCCATCGGGGCTGACGCCCAGAATCACGGCGTTCTTCTCGGTGAAAGCCGGATGCTGGTCGCGGAAATCACACGACTGGGTGGTGCAGCCGGGCGTGTCGTCTTTCGGATAGAAGTACAGGATCACCCGTTGCCCGCGGAAGTCCGACAGCCGTACCGGTACGCCGGCATCGCTCAGGGCGGTGAATTCGGGAGCGGGCTGGCCAATGCTGATGCTCATGATCGGTTCTCCTCGTGGTCAGGCGCCGATGTGGGCCAGAAACTGACGCACTATCTGTTCATACGTCGCAGGCCGGTCACGTCGGATGCAATGGCCGGCGCCGGCGATGTGCGCGACGGTGAGCTGCGGCAGGACATCATGCAGGTGCGCGGCCGTGGCGGCATCGACGAGCGCGCCGCGGGCGGGATCGCCGGTGATCAACAGCGCCGGGCAGCGCACACCCGACAGCAGCACCGGCCAGTCGGGCGTCACACCGCGGGCACGATCGATGACATGCAGACTCAGGCGCAGCTTGGCGTCGGCCCAGGGGCCGAGCTCGTCGTCGGGCCATGCCGGATTGTTCTGTCGCTCGCGGGCGATCAGCTCGTCGCGGGTACTGCGCTTGAGCGACACGATCCAGTCGGCCATGCGCCCCAAGTCGAAGCCGCCACTGACGGGGCGCCAGACTGGCGGAGGATCTTCGAGCATGATCGCCGCCAGCTGGTCGCTGCGCGCACCGGCGAGCGCCAATGCCGTCGCTGCGCCCATCGAGTGCCCCAGCACCAGCGGGCGCTCGAGCCCGAGCGCATCGATCACGCCGGCCAGATCGGCCGCCTGGGCGACGGCATCGTATCCGCTGCGCGGGTCTGCCGAGCGCCCATGGCCGCGGGCATCAACCATGACGACGTCGTAGCGTGATGCCATGCGGCGCGCGAATGGCGCCCAGCAGCCGCCATCGTCGGAGAACCCGTGTGCCAGCACGAGCGGCGGCAATGCGCCCCCGGTACGGGTGTACCACAGTGCCACGCCATCGACCACCATCGTCCCATGCTGCCAGAGATCCATCGCGCCCCCTCGTGATGCAATGCCACGCCACCACGACGACATGTGCAGGCCAATTATACAGGCCGACGCCACGGCATCGTTGCGCGTCGGCCCAAGAACGTCACGACATCGGGCACAATGCCGCACGTTGGGCACGAATCGGGGCTACATTCCGTGCTACAATGCGGTATGACGCTCAGCATCGACATCCTGACATTGTTTCCCGACATGTTCGTCGGGCCGTTCAGCGCGAGTATCGTGGGGCGGGCGGTGAGCGCCGGCCACGTGCGGCTCGGCGTCCACGATATCCGCCACTTCGCCACGGATCGGCACCGGACCGTCGACGACACACCGTTCGGTGGTGGCGCCGGCATGGTCATGAAGCCCGTTCCGCTCGCCGGCGCGATCCGCAGCGTCACCGCAGATGTGCTGCGGCCGCTGGTGATCTACCTGAGTCCCGACGGTGTGCCGTTCGACCAGCGATACGCTGCCGAACTGGCCGGCCTCGCGCACGTCGTCTTGGTGTGTGGGCACTACGAAGGGATCGACGAGCGCGTGCGCGCCACGCTGGTCGACCGCGAGCTGTCGATCGGCGATTATGTCCTGACCGGTGGCGAGCTGGCGGCGATGGTAGTCGTCGATGCCGTCGTGCGGCTGATCCCCGGCGTCATTCGGGCCGAATCGACCGCCGAGGAGAGCCATAGCGACGGCCTGCTGGAGTATCCGCACTACACCCGGCCAGCCAGCTGGGAGGGCCAGGATGTTCCCGAGATACTACGCTCGGGGCACCACGGTGCTGTCGCCCGTTGGCGGCGGCAGCAGCGGCTCGAGCGCACACTGGCGCGTCGGCCGGAATTGCTGACGCGCGCCACGCTCGACGCCGCCGACTTGCGCCATCTGGCGCGGCTCGGGTGGTCGCCGGGCCACGAGTGGCCCATATGCAACCACAATGTGCACCACGAAGGGCATCGGCCCTGTACCGAGGGAGAGGACACTTGCCGGATCTGACGACGTCCCTTATAATCGCGGCGGGAGTGTCCGGTATCGTCATCGCACTGGCAATCGTGCTCAGGGCGGTGCGCCGCTCGTCACAGGAGCGTCTCTCGTATCCCAGGCAGACCGGCAGTGAAGGAGCACGTATGTTCGGGAACAAACCCAAGCCGCAGACGACACAGCCGAGCACGCTGAGCGGCAAACCCGAGACAGTGATCGGCGTCAATACGACGATTGTCGGCACGATCAAGACAGACTCGAGCGCGCGCATCGATGGCACCGTCGAGGGCGACATCGAGGTACTCGGCAACCTGATCGTCGGCGAGACAGGCCGTGTGATTGCGACGATCAAAGCGCAGAATGTCCATATTTCGGGCGCAGTCAAGGGCGAGATCACTGCGGTGGATCGGCTCGAAATCTCGCCGACCGGCAAAGTCTGGGGCGACATCTTCACATCGGGCCTGCACATCGAGCCGGGTGGCTTGTTCCGCGGCCAGAGCACGATGTCGACGACTGCCGAAGAACCACTGTTGCTCGAGGCGCCACGCACCCCGCGTTCCGAGTAATCAGCCGTGGCCATCGGTCCGGCAGGCGCGCGCGAGAGGGGCGTGGCGCGCCTGAGGCAATGGCTGGCGAGCCGATCCGGCCTATACCTGATCAGCGGCGGGATCGCGCTGATCGC
>CAIQIY010000329.1 GCA_903871975.1 uncultured Chloroflexota bacterium
AGCCGGCTGTCTCGCCGCCATCGCTCCAGGCTCTGAGCACGCGAACGCTTGCCATCATGCTGTGCCTCCGCTATCTGGCAAGGGGCAAGGGGCAAGGGGCAAGGATCGCCACCAATCATTGCCGCTGCAGCAACGTATGGTATTTGTGCCACGTGTAGGTCATCGACGGAGCTATACCGCACAGTGATGTTCTCCGATCCCATCGAGCATCCTGTCGCACCGCGTGAACTCGGCTGATGATGCGAATCCTGATGTTCTTGATGCTTCATCATAGTTGATGATACACATTCTCGCAAACAGGGAGGAGAACCATGGTCGCCAAGCAGGGCTGATGCAACGTCGTGGAGCGGGGAGGAGCAGTACCAGGAGAACACCACGCTGCTATGGTTTGGGTACCACCCACACATTGAGCAGCGAAGTGTTCCCAATGGATGCTATCACATTTACCGTCACGCCGCGCGGAACCGACCAACCAATCACTATCAATGGGTCAGCGTTGCTGGCGTGCTTCGCCCAGGTACCTGATCAGCGCGCGTGCAGGAGCAACACACCTGGCAGCCTTGCAACGCTCGCTTGCCGCTGCTGTCGACCGCTGGCTCTTCCGGCTCTGACGTTGCATCAGCCCTGGGTCGCCAGGGCTCGCTGGCACGGTGGTGCGCCCACACCCGACCCGCTCCCACGCTGCAGGAGCGGGGCGATGCAGTGTGCCGGGATCACCGCGCTGGCGTGCGGTGGGCGCGACCGCTGTCGGTGCATGAGCCCTGTTTCTTGTATAATGGGTGGAGTGGCGCGCGCTGCGCCCGGTTACAGTCGAAGAGAGGATCAAGACAATCATGGCGACCAAGCAGTGGACGAAGCCGCCGGCGATGGCGATCGACCCGACGAAGCGCTATACCGCGACGATGACGACCTCGCGTGGTGCGATCACGCTCGTGCTCGAGGCCGCAGCTGCCCCGATCACGGTGAACAATTTCGTCTTCCTGGCGCGGCAAGGCTTCTACGATGGCGTCAAGTTCCATCGCGTCATCGCAGGGTTCGTCATTCAGGGCGGCGATCCCACGGGCACTGGGCGCGGCGGTCCCGGCTACACCTTCGGCGACGAGGTCGATCCGAAGACCAACCCCAACATCCACACGGCATTCGCGCTCTCGATGGCCAATGCCGGGCCGGGCACCAACGGCAGCCAGTTTTTCATCACCCATGCCCCCCAGCCGCATCTGAACGGCCGTCACACGGTCTTCGGCCACGTGCTCGAAGGCAAGGACGTGGTACTCGCCATCCGTGCCGGCGACGAGATCCTGACCCTCACCATCGACGAACAGTGAGCCACCGTGGCTGATCGTCGCGGCGTCGGGCCAATGCCCGCCTTCGGCCCATGGGGCGCCGATGGCCTCGGCACAAGTGCCACGCGGCATGCGCGCCTGCGCGTAGCGCCGTCGCACGGGCCGCACAACGCGCTGTGGTATTTCGGTCGTGCCACCGGCGGTGTGCTGCCGGTGGCATGGCACGCCGCGATCATCATGGCAGCCCGGCTGACGCCATCGCTCGCCTGGAAGCGCCAACTCTACCGGCTGCTGGGCATGCGCGTCGGCGATCATGCTTCCGTCGGATTCATGGTCATGATGGACATCTTCTTTCCCGGCGACATCACCCTCGGCGCCGACTGCATCATCGGCTACAACACCACCATTCTGTGCCACGAGTTTCTGCGCCACGAATGGCGCCGTGGCCCGGTGTGGATCGGTCCCGATGTCATGATCGGTGCCAACTCCACGGTGCTGCCGGGGGTAGTCATCGGCGCTGGCGCCACTGTGTCGGCGATGAGCCTGGTGAATCGCGACGTACCGCCCGGGGCAGTGGTCGGCGGCGTACCGCTGCGGCTGCTTCGGCCCGGCGATGGCCAGCCGGGTGATGCGACACGTCTGTGAGCATACCGGTACCATGCGGGCTGCAGGCTTGCCACTCACCGCACGATTCGGACATGCGATTGACGATCATGATGCGACCGGGCGATTCCCGACGAGCAGGAGATGATGATGGCTGGGCGGTTGCTCGATGGCGTGCTGGCACTGATCATGCGCCGACCGGCGTTGCTGTGGTTGGCCGTGGTGGCGAATCTGCTCGGCGCCGTGATCGGTGGCATCTACTGGTACGGCCCGATGGTGCTGCGCTCCCCGTGGTGGGCGTGGATCTTCATCCCGGATTGTCCGCTGGCCGCGCTGCTCGGCGCGATCGTGCTGCTGCTGCATCGCAGTGGCCGGGCACCCCAGTGGCTGATCGCGCTCACAGCGTTCGCCTGCATCAAGTACGGCACCTGGACGATCCTCTTCTGGATTCGACAGTGGAGTGGTGCCGGTACGGCATACCCAGTCGAGCTGCTGCTCTTCATCACGCACATCGGCCTGCTCGCCGAGGGGCTGCTGTTCAGCCGAATGATCGCGCCGGCCCAACCACGCACGGGGGGGCTGGTCAGCCTGTTCTTCGTTGGCTCGGTGATCGTCGATTACGGGCTGGGGTATCACCCACCGCTGGTGAGCCATGTCTCGCGGGCCGACGCATTCGCTGCGGCGGCGCTGCTCACGGCAGTGCTCAGTGTCGCTCTGTGGCGCACCACACGTCATCTGCCGGCACGCTGAGGCAGCACCGGGTGGCTCTCGCGACACACATCGTGTGACAGGCGTCAGCCACCCGCCCCCGGCGGAGCATTCGCCGCCGCGATCGGCGGGCCGCGGGCCGGCCCTGGGGTGGCCGAGCGGCCAAGCCAGGGCTGCTTGACACCACCAGAGGATGCGGGTATAGTGCCGCTGCGTGCGATTGAGGATGACGATGCACCAGCCGTTCGGCACGATGTCGATGACCGCGACTACGACGACCCCGATGATTCGCATCGGGGTACAGGCGCGCGGCGGCTAGATCGGTCCCGGTCTCACGCATGGCAGCGCCCCCCTCGTCGAGAGGTCGGGCGTTTTTTGTTGACCGGCGTGAGCGCTGCGCGCGACAGAAAGGGTAGGTATGTCGCTGCTGGTGATGAAATTCGGTGGAACGTCGGTCGGCGATGCCGCGGCGATCCGTGCGTTGAGCGCGATCGTAGCACAGCACCGCCGCGAATGGGAGCAGGTAGCCGTCGTCGTATCGGCGATGAGTGGGGTCACCGACCTATTGCTGCGTGGTGCACAGACTGCCGCAGCCGGTGACGCCGTGACCTTCGGCGAGATTGCTGCGACATTGCGCGAGCGGCACGTCGCGGCACATCACGAGCTGGCGGGCGATGCGGTCATCGATCCGGCGATCGAGCGTTTCATCGACGAATTCACGTTGCTGTGCCGCAGTGTGCTGGTACTCGGCGAGGCCACCCCGCGCGCGCTCGATGCCATCGGCGGGCTGGGCGAGCGCATGAGCGCGCGGCTGGTAGCTGGCGCGCTGCATGCCGCTGCGATCGCCGCCCGCGCCGTCGATGCCAGCGAGTGTGTCGTCACCACCGCCGAGTTCGGTGCGGCCGTGCCGATCTACCCGGCCACACGCGAGCGCATCCGCAGCACGATTGGCCCGCTGCTCGCCGCCGGCGTCGTGCCGGTCATCACCGGCTTCATCGGCGCCACCGAGCACGGTGTCCAGACGACGCTCGGGCGCGGTGGCTCGGATTACAGCGGCGCGATCTTCGGCGCAGCACTCGACGCCGACGAGGTGGCGATCTACACCGACGTCGATGGCGTCATGACGACCGATCCGCGGCTGACGCGCGAAGCGCGCATCATCCACACGCTGTCGTATGCCGAGATGGCCGAACTGGCCTACTTCGGCGCGCGGGTGCTGCATCCACGCACCATCCGCCCGGTGGTCGAGCGTGGCATCCCGCTCCGCATCCGCAACACCTTCAATGCTGCCCATCCCGGCACGCTGGTCGTGCGCGATGCCATCGCCGATGGCCGCGCCGTCAAGGCCGTGACGTCGATCAAGCAGATGAGCCTGATCACCGTCGCCGGTCGCGGCATGATCGGCGTGCCAGGCGTGGCCGCCCGGACGTTCGGCGCCGTCGCCAGCGTCGGCGCCAACGTGCTGATGATCTCGCAGGCCTCCTCCGAGCAGAGCATCTGCTTCATCGTGCCGAGCACGACGACTGGCGCAGTCGTGGCAGCACTCGAAGAACATCTGCATCAGGAGATCGCGCGGCGCGACGTCGAGCGGATCAACCCGCGCGACGACGTCGTGATCGTGACCGCCGTCGGCGCCGGCATGCACGAGACGCCCGGTGTGGCGAGCCTGGTCTTCGGTGCACTGGCTGCCGAGTCCATCAATGTCATCGCGATTGCACAGGGCTCGTCGGAATGTGCCATCAGCGTGGTGGTGGCGGCGCGTGATGCCGATGCCGCCGTGCGCGCCGTCCATCGCCTGACGTGCTGAACGGCTGCACGGTGCATTCGACGCACCGCCATGCGAGCCGCCGTGGTGCTGGCTTTGAAGAACATGAAGGGACGCACGATGACCGAGCGCAAGATTCCGGTTGCCATTCTTGGCGCGACCGGCGCCGTGGGCCAGCGGATGGTCCAGTTGCTGGCAGATCATCCATGGTTCGAGGTGGTGGCGCTCACTGGCAGCGAACGGACGATTGGCCGGCCGTATGGCGAGCTGGTGCGCTGGGTGCTGGATGGTGCACCACCGCCGCGGCTGGCCGAGCTGGTGGTGCAATCGAGCGACACGCCGCTCGATGTGGCCATCGCTCTGTCGGCGCTGCCGACCGACGTGGCGCAACGAGTGGAGCCGCTCTGGGCAGCACAGGTGGCCGTCTGCTCGAATGCGAGTGCCTACCGCATGACGCCCGACGTACCGCTGATCATCCCCGAGGTCAATCCCGATCACCTGGAACTGCTCGCGCAGCAACGCCGCCAGCGTGGCTGGCGCGGCTGCCTGGTGACCAATCCCAACTGCTCGGCGATCGGGGTCGCGATGGTGATGCGCCCGCTGCACGATGCGTTCGGCATCGAACGAGCCCACATCGCGACGCTGCAGGCGCTCTCGGGCGCCGGGTATCCGGGTGTGCCCTCGCTCGACATCATCGACAACATCATTCCCAACATCGCCGACGGCGGCGAGGAGCTCAAGATCGAGCAGGAGCCACGCAAGCTGCTCGGCACGCTCGGCGCTGCGGCAATCGAGCCCGCTGCGCTGTCGATCAGCGCACAGGTGACGCGCGTCCCGGTGATTGATGGCCACACTGCGCTGCTGTCGCTCGGCTGTAGCCGCCGACCAGCCCCCGACGAAGCCCTGGCGGTGCTCGAGGGCTTCGTGCCGCCGCCAGTGGTGCGCAACCTGCCGAGTGCACCGCGCCCGACGATCGTGGTGCATCGCGCCGGCGACCGGCCGCAGCCCCGACGCGATCGGGACGCCGGTGCCGGCATGGCGGCGAGCGTGGGGCGGGTGCGGGCCTGTCCACTGCTCGATCTGCGGCTCGTGGTCCTGTCACACAACACCATTCGTGGCGCTGCTGGCGGCGCGATCCTGAATGCCGAATTGCTGGCGGCAGCCGGCTTGCTGGCCTGATGCCCCCGCGACAGCCTGTCGAACAGCATGGGGCGCGCGCGCCGCGCCCCCCTGAGGAGTCCGCTGATGCATGAGTTGATCAGTTTCACCCGCGGTGTCCCGCCGACCGAGGCGTTTCCGACTGCGGCGCTGGCCGAGGCGCTGGCGGCGTCCGTCACACGCGATCCGGCGGTCGTCTTGCAGTATGGCCAACAACAGGGGTATCCACCACTGCGCGCATTGCTCGCCGAACGCCACGGCGTTCGGGCCGACGAAATCCTGGTGGGCAATGGCTCGCTCCAATTGCAGGACCTGGTGGCGTCGGTGCTGGTGCGGCCGGGTGATACGGTGCTGACCGAGCAGCCGAGCTATGATCGCGCCATCGCGACGTTCCGCCGCCGTGGTGCGCGCGTGATCGGCATTCCGCTCGGCGACGATGGCCTCGATCTGACGCGCTTCGCCGCCGAGGTCGCTCGCCAGACGCCGGCGTTCGTCTATCTGGTGCCGGATTTCCAGAATCCGGCCGGCATCACGACGTCGGCGGCACACCGGCGCGCGATCGTGGCGCTGGCCGAACAGCATGGTTTCTGGGTCATCGAAGATGTACCCTATCGCTCGCTGCGCTATCGTGGCACCGCCGAACCACAGCTACGCGAACTCGGCGACTCGCGGGTGATCACGATGACGTCGTTCAGCAAGCTCCTCAGCCCGGGGTTGCGCGTCGGCTATATGATCGCACCGGCAGCGTTGATCACGCGCGTCACGCGCGAAGGCGAAAACCAGTACCTCTCGCCCGTCCTGCCGACCCAGGCGGCAGTCGCGGAGCTGCTCCGCCAGGGGCTGCTCGACGACACCATCGCGGCGCTGTTGACGCTGTATCGACCACGCTGGCAGGCGATGCTGCAGGCGTTGGATCAGACATTGCCGGGTGTTCCCCACAGCACGCCCGATGGCGGCTTCTTCGTGAGCCTGACGCTACCGCCCGATGCCAATAGTGCCGACCTGGTCGGCCGTGCACGCGCCGCCGGCCTGCTGCTCACCGATGGCCGGGCGTTCTTTGCCGAACCACTCGCCGACACCACGCCGGCTGGCGAACGCTTCGTGCGCCTGCCGTTCTGTGCGGTGACGCCCGAACAGATCGCCGAGGGGGTTCGCCGCCTCGCGACGCTGCTCTGATGCGCCAGCGGGCGATATCCATGGTGGGCGCGCGGCTTCTGCGTGCATCGTGCGCGCCAGCGGATGCGCCCGCCGCTGAGCCCCGGCGCCGGCGATCGCCACGCGCCTGTACCATGTTCAGCGGATCACGGGGCACGCGCACCGATGAGGCGTCCGATTCGGCGCTGCACACCACGGTCCGGCTCGTGGCACGTCTGAACCTGATCTGGTGCGCGATCGCGTTCGTGGTGGCGCGCTCGATCGGCTCGGTAGCGCTGTTTGCCGATTCGATCGAGATGCTGGAAGAGGCGACGATCAATGCACTGCTGGAACGTGCGACACTGTGCGTTGCTCGGCATGCTGCTGGCCCCGGGAATCGCGACGGCCTGGACCGCTTGTCACAAACGGGTCGAATCTTGTGGTGCCCGATGCCACGCTGCTGTCGCTGAGTGGCCTTGGGCGTCCTCGCCGTCAACCGACTCACCGCATTCCGCACGTATGGCGGCATTGCTGTCGGCGCACAACGCCGCGCGCGCCAACCTCGCCATCGTGGCTGCTGGTTTCGTGGTGGTCGCGATTCGAGCTGCCTGGCCTGATCGTTGGGCCGGCGATGATCGCGATGGATGCAGATGCCGCCTGGGAGGTGCTCTCGGCAGCGCGTGCCGAGCACGGCGCCACCACCGGCACCTGATCGCTGCCGTGCGACTGGCCATGCGCCTTCGCGGGGCCCGCGCCTAGCCAGCACGCCGGCAGCTCACGCGTGGAGGGCTTTGCGTGGCTGCGAGCGGCGCAGTGGTCGCGCATGTGTGCCAGATGCACTGCACCGCAACCCTCGGTGTCCCAATGCTGTCGCGCAATGACACACGGCTGCATGGCGCGCGCTGGCGACGACACCGTCGCCGCGAGCTGCGCCGCCGGTCGGATGGCTGGTCGTACCACCATGCTCGGGGATCAGCGCACTCCGAGCCACCCAATACGCGACCCACCGATGTGTTCCATCGCGTACGACACCGGCCACTGCGCATCGGCGGCGCAGCAGCCCGGGCCGCGCCAATCGGCGCGAGCACCGCGCGTTGCCGTGCATGCATCCGGGAACGACGGCAGTCACTGCGCCACGACGCAGGTGCCTGTCAGCACTGGGGTATTATGTCTGGCGACCTGCCGCCAACGAGTCATACAGATCCAACAGCTTGCGTGCCTCAATCGCCCAGTTATATTCAGTCTCAACCGCACGTCGCCCGCGCTGCCCCATCGCCTCGGCTTCGGCCGGATGCTCGAGCAGCCACGTGATCGCATCGGCAATCGCCTGCGGATTCAGTGGATCCACCACCAAGCCACACTGGTGGCGCTCGATGAGTTCACGCCACAGCGGAAAATCCGAGGCGATCACCGGAATCGCAGCGCTCATGTATTCATAGAGTTTATTTGGCTGCGCCTCGGTGTGATTGGGACCAGGATGATACACAACAAGGCCGGCCTGCGTCGTCGCCAGCAACGCTGCCATGTCGCGCCGCCCGATGACGCCCAACTCATCGACGGCCGCCCAGGCGGGCATTGCAACGACGCGCGCACGCGCACTGGCCGGCGAGAATGCACCGGCAAGCTGCAGGCGAACCCCCGATTGCTGCACCAGCCCGGCCGCCGCCACCATCTCAACGACGCCACGTACCTCGGCGATGCCACCAACATACGCGACCGTGCGGCTCCGCTGTGACCACGGCAC
>CAIQIY010000330.1 GCA_903871975.1 uncultured Chloroflexota bacterium
CACGCTGGTGGTCGCCATCGGGCGCGCACTGGCCTTCCTGATGGGTTCATTGTTCTCGTACACCGTCGGCTATGTCGGCATGAGCGTCGCCGTCGAAGGCAACGTCCGGGTCGCCGCGGCGAGCCGTGTCGGCTACAACGCCGCGCTGCAGGTGGCGTACAAGTCGGGTTCGGTGACCGGCATGCTGACCGTCGGGCTCGGTCTGCTGGGTGGCACGCTGATCTTCCTGTTCTTCGGCATCGCCGCACCCGATGCGCTGCTGGGATTCGGATTCGGTGGCTCGCTGATCGCGCTGTTCATGCGCGTCGGTGGTGGCATCTACACCAAAGCTGCCGATGTCGGCGCCGATCTGGTCGGCAAGGTCGAGGCGGGCATCCCCGAGGATGATCCGCGCAACGCGGCCGTCATCGCCGATCTGGTGGGCGACAACGTCGGCGATTGTGCCGGCATGGCCGCCGACGTCTTCGAAAGCTTCGAGGTGACGCTCGTCTCGGCGCTGATCCTCGGCCTGGTGCTCGGCGATGCGGCCCGTGGCGTGCTGTTCGACGGCCAGTATGAGCTGAGCTTCGTCATCTTCCCGCTGGTGCTGCGCGGCATCGGTGTCGTCGCCTCGGTGATCGGCAATGCCTTCGTGTCGACTGACGAGCAGCGGCGCAACGCGATGGCCGCGATGAACCGCGGGTTCTACATCGCGGCGGCGATCGCGGTGGTGGCCAGCGCGGTGGCCAGCATGTTCTTCATGCGCGATGCAACCAGCGGTGCCGTCGATTGGCGCCCGTTCCTGGCGACGGTCTCGGGCGTCATCCTGGCGATCGCGCTGGACAAACTGACCGAGTATTTCACCAGCACGCACTTTGGCCCCGTGCGCGAGACCAGCAAGCAGAGTCAGACGGGCGCGGCGACGACGATCCTGTCGGGGTTGGCGCTCGGCATGGAATCGAGCGTCTGGTCGGTGCTGGTGATCGCCAGCTCGATCTTCAGCTCGGTGCTGATCTTCGGTGGCTATTCGAGCGATCCGACGGTGACCTTCACCGCGATCCTCTATGGGGTCTCGCTGGCCGGTATCGGCATGCTGCTGCTCACCGGGAACACGATCTCGATGGACAGCTTCGGGCCGATCTCGGACAACGCGAACGGGATCGGCGAGATGGCCGGGCTCGACCGGCAGGCGCGCCAGGTGATGGATGACCTCGACGCAGTCGGCAATACGACCAAGGCGGTGACGAAGGGTATCGCCATCGGCTCGGCGGTGATCGCGGCGGTCGCACTGTTCGGCTCGTACCTGACCGACGTCGGGCGGATGCAGGAACCGCTGATCGCGTCGGGCGTGCTGCAGGAGGCCGATCGGCTGACTGGCATCAACGTCGCTGCGCCGGCAGTCTTCATCGGCCTGCTGATCGGTGGCGCAGTGCCGTTCCTGTTCTCGGCGCTGACAATCCGTGCGGTATCGCGCGCGGCAGCCCAGATCGTCAACGAGGTGCGGCGGCAGTTCCGCATCCCCGGCCTGATGGAAGGCACGGTCGCACCGGACTACGCGCGGGCGGTGATGATCTCGACGTCGGCGGCACAGAAGGAGCTGGTCAGCCTCGCGCTGATTGCGGTGACGGTGCCGATCATCGTCGGCTTCCTGCTGGGGGTCGAGGCACTCGGGGGCTTTCTGGCCGGAATCATCCTCTCGGGCCAGCTGCTGGCAGTGTTCCAGTCGAATGCGGGCGGCGCGTGGGATAATGCCAAGAAGTACATCGAGGAAGGCAACTTTGGCGGCAAGCACAGCGAACCGCACAAGGCGGCAGTCGTGGGCGATACGGTGGGCGATCCGCTGAAGGATACGGCCGGGCCGGCGCTCAATCCGATGATCA
>CAIQIY010000331.1 GCA_903871975.1 uncultured Chloroflexota bacterium
AGGGCGACATTGTCGTCGGTGAGTAGCCGCCTCGTGGCACCACTGCGCGGCGTGCTCGCGGTGCTGCGTGCGACGCTGCAACGCATGCGCGCCGCTGCCCTGCTCACCGCCGTCGCGATGCTGGCGATGGTGATCGCCAGTGCCGTCACGGTGACGGTGCCACTCTACGCCGAGGCGGCAGGCCTGCGCGTGATGCGCGCCGAGATCGCACGCCAGGAGCAGCAGACCGGCCGCTCGGCATTCGCGTTGCTGTTCCGCTACATCGGATCGTGGAACGAGCCACTGGAGTGGGAACGCGTCGAGCCGGTCGACCGCCTGCTGGACGCCGCCGGCGTACGTGCGCTGGAACTCCCGGTGCAGACGCTCGGCCGTTCGATGCGCACCAGACAGATGCGCATGTTCGGCGAGGGCGGCATCTACGGCACCGAGTTCGTCAGCTCGGTGACGGTTGGCTTCCTCGGCGGCCTGGATCCGCAGATCGACCTATTCGACGGCGCCGCACCGCAGCCGGCTGCCTCGGCGACCGCACCGGTCGAAGTGATGGTCACGCGGGGCTTCGCCGATCGGTACGGCATCAACCTCGGCGACCGCTTCCGTGTCGTCGCGCCCGGTCGACGGCCGGCGGCATTCTCCGTCACGGTAGTCGGCATCTGGCGTGCCCGCAACGCCGCCGATCCGGCGTGGTTCCTCAAGCTCGATTCATTCGACGACATGCTGCTCGTCCACGAGGCCAGCTTCAGCGGGCCGCTGGCTGCCGCGCTCACCGGCGAGGTCGATCAAGCCGTGTGGTTCGTGCGTCTCAACGGCGATTCGCTGAACGCCGCCGCGGTGGATGGATTGCTGGGGCGCCTGGCCGGCTTGAATGCGCGTGCGTCGGCTCTGGTGCCGGGCATCAAGCTCGAACAGAGCCCGAAAGACGCGCTCGACCGCTACCGCGGCGAGGCCGGCGCGCTCGCGACGCAGCTGTTCATCTTCAGCGCGCCGGTGATCGGCCTGATCCTGTACTTCGTCGGCATGATCGCCGGCGTCCTGGTGCAGCGACGGCGCGGCGAGATCGCCCTGCTGAAGAGTCGCGGCATCGCGACCAGCCGGATCGTCGCGATGTACCTGGTGGAATGGTCGCTGCTGGGCGGCGTGGCGTTGTGGCTCGGGCCGCCACTGGGCGTATGGTTCGCCACCCTGCTCGGCCAGGTGCGTTCGTTCCTGGTGCTCGGCGCCGACGGCGATGGCTTGCTGGTAGCGCTCAGCTGGGGCAGCCAGCAGTGGGCCGTGCTGGCGATCATCGTCACCATCGTGGTGGGGCTGGTGCCGGTGTGGCGCGCGACGCGCCGCACGCTCGCCGACGAGCAGCGCGATGCGGCACGCGTGCGCACGACCGCGCTGTGGCCCGTCTGGTTGATCCTGGAACTCCTGGTGCTGGGGCTGGCGGTGTATGGCTGGTTTCAGCTGCAGCAGTCCGGTGGGCTCCAGCTCGGTGGCGCAGACCCGCTGGCCAATCCGTTGTTGCTGTTCGTGCCGGTGCTGGCATGCCTCGGTGGTGGGTTGCTGGCGCTCAGGCTGATGCCACCGCTGTTCGAAATCCTGGCACGGCTGGCGGCACTGCCCGGCTGGATCGCGCCGTTGCTCGCGTTGCGCAATCTGTCGCGGCAGCCCGACGCCTACCGCGGCCCGTTGCTGCTGCTCGTCCTGACGCTCGGCCTGTCGGCGTACACCGCCTCGATGGCTGCGACGATGGACGACGCCCTGACGCTGGCGACGCGTTACCAGGTCGGGGCAGCGACGCAGTTGTTCGAGACCGGCGAACGGCCGACACGACCAGGCCAGCCGGGCCAACCAGGCCAGCCGGGCCAACCAGGCCAGCCAGGCCAAGGTGACGAAGACGGCCCGCGCTTCGTGTTTGTGCCGGTGCAGGAGCACCTCGACGTACCCGGCATCAGCGCTGCCACGCGCGTCGGCAGCTATCAAGGCAATGCGCTCGGCGGTGGTTCGCGCCAGCGCGTCCAGGTGATCGGCATCGATCGCAGCGCGTTCCCGACGGTGCAGCCATTCTTCGATCCGGCATGGGCCGACGGCCAGCCGCTCGGCGCGTTGATGAACACGCTCGGCGGTGCGCCATCGGCGGCGCTGGTCAGCCGCGAGCTGCTCGGCGCGGGCCTGAAGGTAGGCGACACGCTGCCGCTGTTGGTGACGATGTTCGGCGAGCAGCAGCAGGTCAACGTGCGTGTGTCGGCCGCGCTGGATCTGTGGCCGGGGCTGTACCCGCAGGACGGGCCGTTCGTCATCACCAACCTCGACTACCTGTTCGACTCGATGGGCGCGCGGTTTCCCTACGACGTCTGGATCGCGCGCGACGAGGGCGTGCCGATCGCCGACATCGAGGCGGGCGTGCGCGCCAAAGGCTTCTCGCTGGTCGGCGTGCTCGATCGCGCCAGCATCGTCGCCGCCGAACAGGCGCGGCCCCAGCGTCAGGGGTTGTTCGGCCTGCTCTCGATCGGCTTCATCACCTGCGGCGTGCTGACCGTCGTCGGCTTCTGGGTGGCTGGTTCGGTGAGTGCGCGGCGGCGCGCGATCGAGTTTGGCATGTTGCGCGCGATGGGGTTCGGCGGCGGCGGCGTGCTGGTCGCGCTGGCGCTCGAGCAGGTGCTGCTGGTGCTGATCGGGCTGCTGATCGGCACCGGCATCGGCCTGGCGGTGGCGACCACCATCGTCCCACTGTTGCAGGTGGGCGTCGGGCCCCATCCCGGCACGCCAGCCGTGCCGGCTCGCGTCGCCTGGCAAGCAATCCAGCTGATCTATCTGGTGTTCGGCGGCACGCTGGCATTCACGCTGGCAGTGCTCGCGGCGGGCGCCGCACGCCTGCGCATCTTCCAGGCGGTCAAGCTGGGTGATGCAAACTGATGCAATGCTGCCGATGGGAGGGCAGGTGAACACACCGGAAGGGCTGGTGATCGAGGCCGACGACCTGCTGCGGGTGTACAGCTCCGGCGATCTGCAGGTCCAGGCGCTCCAGGGGCTGGATCTGCGCGTCCAGCGCGGCGAGATCGTCGCGCTGGTCGGGCCATCGGGTGCCGGCAAGTCGACGCTGATGAGCGCACTCGGCGGGCTCGACCGACCATCGGCCGGGCGCCTGGTGGTCGACGGCCGTGATCTGCAGAAACTGTCGCTGCCCCAGCTGACCCGCTATCGTCGTGAGCAGGTTGGCTTCGTCTGGCAGCAGACATCGCGCAATCTGCTGCCCTATCTGAGCGGCCGCGAGAACATCGCGCTGCTGTTGGGCCTGAGCGGGACGGTGCTCGATGATCCGGTGGCGTGGATCGACGAATTGCTCGACGCGGTCGTGATGCGCGAGCATGCCGGGCGGGCGCTCGGCGAGTTGTCGGGTGGCCAGCAGCAACGCATCGCGATCGCCTGCGCCCTGGCCAATCGCCCGGTGCTGTTGCTCGGCGATGAGCCGACCGGCGAAGTCGACTGGCAGACGGCCGAGGCGATCCTGCGGCTGTTCGATGAGGTGCGTCGGCGCTACGGCACGACGATCGTGATGGTGACGCACGATCCGCGCGTGGCGGCGACCGCCGATCGCATCATCGATATTCG
>CAIQIY010000332.1 GCA_903871975.1 uncultured Chloroflexota bacterium
ACCGAGCAGCTCGCCGGCGCACGGCAAGCGCTCGCCGCCGTGTACGCCCAGCGTGTCCGTCAGGCGGTACATGAATGCACCGCGCTGCTGCCACAGCTCAGTGCCCCCCTGTGCGGCACCATCGAGGCCCACGGCATCATGGCGCGCTACATCGCCGAGCAGCATGGTCGCGCGGTCTGTGCCATCGACATCGGCGGCGCGGGCACCACCATCGTGCAGGCGCACGACGGGCGCTTCGTGCCGTCCTGGTCACCTTGTGGCAGCCGGCAAGGCAACAGCGAGCTGGTCGGCCGCGTCGGCCTGGCGTCGCTGGCGCGCTGGCTGCCGTTCGTGATCGACGAGCAGGCCCTGCAGCATCATCTGCTGAATGTCGCGTTGCGGCCGTTGGCCGCATCGGCGACGCGCGAGGCGGCGCTGATCGATCTGGCATTGGCGCGCGAGATCATCCGGACGACCTGGGAGAGCCTGGGCGACGAGGTCATGAGCCATGATTTCGTCGTCGTCGGTGGCGGCATCATCGCCCATGCACCGCATCCGGCCCATGTGGCGCTGGCGGTGCTCGATGCGCTGCCGAGCCCCGACCCGGGCGACACGGTGGTCGTCGATCTGCACCTCGATGCCTTCAGCCTGATGGCGAGCGCCGGTGCACTCGCCCGCAGCGACCCGGTGGCGGCGTTGTCGTTGTTCGAGCATGATCTGCTGCAGAACACACCACTGGCGACGTGCATCGTGCCGGCCGAGGGTGGGCGGGCCGGCAAGCCGGCGCTCGAGCTCGATCTGGTCCTCGAGAACGGCACCGCGCAACACATTGTCGTCGCCTACGGCGAGCTGGTGCGCATCCCGGTGGCGCCCGGCACGCGCGGCAGTCTGGCGATCCGCCGGCCTGGCGGGTCGCGCGTGCTGCGCACGCTGACCCGCCGCGATCGCGAGGCCCGCGAAGAGTTCATCGACGGCAGCGTGCTCGGCATCATCGTCGATGCGCGGCTGCGCCCGCTGCTCGATGTCGACGACAATGACCGACGCGATGCGCTGTGGCACTGGCTGGTGGCACTTGGCGCCGAGCAGGGTGAGCTGCCCTATGGCGCTACGCCGATCACGCCGGGCCGGCAATCGGCCGGCGAGGTGGTCGTGGGGCCTGGTGGTGCGAGCCGCGGCCGCGACACCGCAAGCGGCGAGGTGCCGCCACCCGAGACACCGGCGGCGGCAGCGCGACGACGTCTCGGGCGGTGATGCGCGGCATCACTGCTCGGTGATGCGAATGCGCACGATCTCCTCGCCGGGCGTCGTCGGATTCTCTGCGGGATCGCGCAGCGGAATGGCATCGACGATCGCCTGGCCTTCACGCACCTCGCCGAAGATCGTGTACTGGCCCGTCAGGTAGTCGGCTGGCGCGGTGGTGATGAAGAACTGCGAGCCGGCGCTGTCGGGGTCGGTGGCGCGCGCCATCGCGACGAGGCCCGGCCGATCGAAAGGCACATCGCTGAACTCGGCTGGCACCGTATAGCCCGGGCCACCGCCACCGGTGCCCGTCGGATCACCCCCCTGGGCCATGAAGCTCGGCAACACGCGGTGCCACGTCAGACCATCGTAGAACCCTTCGCGGGCCAGGAACACGAAGCTGTTGACCGTCTCGGGCGCGAGATCCGGCCGCAGAGCGATGATGATGTCGCCGCGCGGTGTGGTGATCGTCGCCGTATAGCTGCGCGCCGGATCGATGGTCATCGGTGGTCGCGCGGCGTATTGGCGTGGTCCCGCCGGTTCGGCGGCCGCCGTCGGCGCAGCATCGTCGGGTTGTGCGGCGAACGAAGCCGTCGGCGCCGGCTGCGGCGAGGTGCTCGGCGTCGGGCCGACGAGCATGGCGACGACGCCGATGACGATGCCGATGATGACGATGGCGGCGAGCACTGCGCCGGCCGACGGTCGTGATCCATCAGGGGGCGAGGACTGCATGGCAACTCCTGTCGGTATAGCTTCGGACGAAACCACCGCCATTATACCCGCCGGGCGTTGTGACGCCGGCGTCGGGCGGCAGTATAATGGCGCCGTACACGATGGAACGCGACGAAGGAGGAGTTGTGTCCTCAGTTTTGCGCGATGAGATCTTCGAACAACCGGCGGCGCTCGAGCGATTGCTGCGCCTCGAGGGCGCGCATATCGCGGCGGTGGCCCGGCAGCTGGGCGCACGGCGTTACGCCGGAGTGGTCATCGCGGCGCGTGGCTCGTCGGACAATGCCGCGCGCTATGCCCAATATCTGTTCGGCACCAGCCTCGGCCTGCCGGTCGCACTGGCTGCACCGTCGCTGCATACGCTCTACGCCGCCCCGCTGCACTACCACGACATGCTGGTCATCGGCGTGTCGCAGTCCGGGCAATCACCCGACATCTGCACCGTCATCGCCGATGCCCGACGCAGTGGCGCGGCCACCCTGGCGATCACGAACGCGGCGGATTCGCCGCTGGCCCAGGCGGCCGAGTACCAGCTGGATCTGCATGCCGGCGCCGAACGCAGCGTCGCTGCGACCAAGTCGTACACCGCGCAGCTGACCGCGCTGGCCGCCCTGGTGTTTGCGCTGGCCGACGACCGCGCCGGCCGTGAGTCGTTGGAACGGCTGCCCACTGCCATCGAGGCGGTCTTGCGCCTCGAGTCGTCGATCGCGGCGGTCGCTGTCGCCGAGGCGGCGATGCCGGCGTGTGTGACGCTGGGGCGTGGCTACAACTACGCCACCGCCTGGGAGATCGCGCTGAAGATGAAGGAGCTGACGTATGTGCCGACCGAGCCCTACTCGGCGGCGGATTTTCGTCATGGCCCGATCGCCTTGATCGCCCGCGGCTTTCCGGTGGTGCTGGTGGCGCCCGTGGGTGCGACGACCGACGATCTGGCCGCCCTGGCGGCGCGGCTCGCCGAGCTGGAGGCACACGTGATTGCGATCAGCGATGCCGATGCGGTGCTGCGCCACGCCCGTCATCCGCTGCGGCTGCCGGTCACCGTCGACGAGCGCCTCTCGCCGATCACGTCTGTCGTGGTCGGTCAGTGCTTCGCGCGGCAGCTGGCGCTGGCGCGCGGCATCGACCCGGAGCGCCCGCGGGGCTTGCAGAAAGTCACGGCGACCCGCTGATCGCGCGGGTGGCGCCCCCGTGTGCTGCTGGCACGCGGCCTGCGCGGTGCGCGCCCCGGCACCGCGGTGGCTGCCGATGTGTCGGGGCGCGCCTTGATGCGCGGGAGGACGGCGATGCGACGTCACGAGGTCATTCGCAACCTGCTCGACACGATGGCATCCGATCGACGGACCGGCGAGGTGTTGTGGCGCATGCGCAGCGATGATGGTCAGCTGGACATCACGTATGGCAATGCGCACCGCCCCTTCTTCGTCGCGAGTTGTACCAAGTTGTTCGTCGTGGCGATCCTGGCACAGCTGCGCGCCGAGCAGCGGCTGGACTGGGACGCACCGCTGGCGACGTATCTGCCTGATCTGGATCTCACCGGGCTGGTGGTGGTGCGGGGCGTCGACCATTCCCACACGATGACGGTTCGCCAGGTGATGGCCCATACGGCGGGTCTGGCCGATTACTTCGAGGGCCGCCGCCGCGATGGCTCGACGACCTTCGCCCGTGTCGTCGGCCAGGATCTGGCCTGGAACCTGCAGGATGTCCTGGCGTGGACCCGCGAGATGCCATCGGGGCGCCCGGGGCGTGGAGTGTATTCGGATACCGGGTACCAGTTGCTCGGTGCCGTGATCGAACGTCTCGAGCGACGGCCCTTCAGCGCCGTCGTGCAGGCGCGAATCGTGGCGCCGCTGGGCCTGAGCGCGACCTGGTGTTTCATGCCGGTCGATGTCGCACGCTACGATGCGATCGCCACGTTGTTCTACGGCGCGACACCGCTGAGCATTCCCCGGGCGATGGCATCGGTGCAGGCCGACGGCGGTATGGTGACGACATTGGACGATGGGCTGCGGTTTCTCGCGGCATTCTTTGGTGGTGCGCTCTGCGATGCCGCCATCCTGGCGGAAGTACAGTCGCGGTGGCACGCGATCTTCGCGCCGTTCGAGGTCGGCTGTGGCGTGATGCGCCTGCGACTGCCGATGGTGCTGACCGGCCTGCGGCGCGTGCCGCCGTTCGTCGGCCACGGGGGCGCCAGCGGCGCGGTGATGTTCCGCGCGCCGGAATGGGGGCTGACGGTGGTTGGTACGGTCAATCAGCTGCAGCACCGCTCGCTGGCGTACCGCCTGATGATCCAGAGTGCGCTGGCGGCCAGGGGCTGACGCCGCACAACCCCGTCGCTCGCACCATCGTCCGGGGCAGCGTCAATCGCGCGCCGCCGCTGCCCTCGGGCCACCGAGCAGCGCGCCGCCGAGCAGCAGCCAGGCGGCAGCGCTCACGGCGAAGTGCCCGGCCGGCGTGATCCACGGCAACGGCAGCCAGGGTGGCACGCCGAACCAGCTGAACGGCAGCCCGAGCAGTGCGCTGCAGCCCACCAGCAGCGGCGCGAAACCCCAGCGCGGCAGCAACCGCCGGCGCAGTGCGGCGATGCCAAACACCAGCCAGCCGAGGCGGATCGCCAGCAGGCCGCCGGCAGCGAGCATGCCGAGCCAGCCGGGCGCGGCCGGTTGCGCGCCGAGCGGCAGCGCCAGCAACACCGCCAGCCCGCCGGCGGCGCTCGACGCCAGGCCCACGCGCGCGAGCACCGCACCACCAGCCCAATGGTGCCGCAGCGCCAGCGCGCTCGCCAGCGCCAGCGGCACCAGCGACACGAGGAACGGCAGCAGCGCCAGACCAAGCCACGCCTCTGGCTGCGGCACGACCGTGCGCAGCACCACGTCGGCCACCGCGGTCAGCAGCCACAGCCCGCCGGCCAGCAACAGCGCCGCCCCCGCCCGCCTGCCCGCCATGAGCGCCCTCCTGCATCAGCTGCCGCGGTAGGTGCTGTACGCCCACGGCGACACCAGCAGCGGCACGTGGTAGTGCGCAGCGGCGTCGGCGATGCCGAAGCGGACGGGCACTTCGTCGAGGAATGCCGGCTCCGCCGCGAGCGCGAAGTACGCCCCCACCGCGAACACCAGCTCGTAGCGGCCGGGCAGCAGCGCCGCACCCGCCAGCAACGGCTGGTCGAGCCGGCCGTCGGCGTTGGTGCTGGTGCGCAGCAGCAACGTACGCGTGCCCAGCTCGTCGATGCGCCACAACGCCAGCGCCATGCCACGCGCCGGCACGCCACGCGTCGTGTCGAGCACGTGCGTCGTCAGCCGCCCGGTCATGCGTCACCCCGGGTCATCGTCAGGCGGATCGCGCCGAATGCGTTGAACGGATCGGTCGCGACGCGGATGCGCGGATCATCGGCAGACTCGGCGACCGGATCGCGGGTGCGGTTCTGTGCGGCGAACGAGATCGATTGGAGCTGCGGCAGTCGCTCGAGCAGGCGCAGCCCCATCTCGTGCAACAGGTGCTGGATGGATTCGCTGACGAAGCCATGAAAGACATGCGCCACCACATCGCGCACCTGCTCGGCTGCGATGTAGCGCGAGACATCGGCGGCCACGCCATCCTGCGGATCGCGGTAGGTCCAGTGCAGGTCGGTGGCGATGTACAGCGGGCGGTCGCGCCGCTCGGGGAGCGTGGTGTAGCCATCACGCACAAAGCCGGTGAAGGCACTGCCGCTGATCTTGAGCAGCTCGAGGCCGACCAGCCCGCTGCGCAGCGCCGTGAGCGCGATGTCACCATCGACGCGCCGCAGCTCGAGTTCGGTCACCGCGCGTTCGTCGTGCGAGCGGCGGAACAGCAGCTCGTTGCTGATCGGTGCGCCGTCGGTGGTCAGCGGCACCGTCGGGAATGGTATCTCGCGCCCGCCGAGCCGCAACCAGCCCATCTGCGGATACGTGCGCAGCAGCGTGTGCCCCAGCTCGGCCAGC
>CAIQIY010000333.1 GCA_903871975.1 uncultured Chloroflexota bacterium
ACGCCGATGGCCGCCACCGCATCGGCCACCTGGCCCAGTGCGTCGGCACTGCGCGCCAGCAGCACCACGCACGCCGCACCACGCCGCGCCACCGCCGGCGCCAGTGCCGCACCGATGCCATACGACGCACCAGTGATCAAAACCGTCGTGCCGCGCAGCTGCATCGTCACTCCTCCGGCCGGGCAGCAGCGCCAATGCGCCCGCACGGCCCGACATGCGCCGAGTATAATACCAATGTCACTGCCGATCCGTGCGAGAGGAGTCGCTGATGCGCATCACACCGGGAATCTTCAAGGCCTACGATATTCGTGGCATCTACCCCACCGAGCTCGACGAACCAGGCGCCCACGCCATCGGTCGCGCGTTCGTCACCCTGCTCGGCGCCCGGCGCGTGATCGTCGGCCACGACATGCGCTTGTCCGGCCCGGCGTTGTTCGCCGAAGTCACCCGTGGCATCATGGAGCAAGGCGCCGACGTCATCAACATCGGGCTCGTCAGCACCGACCAGTTCTACTTCGCGTGTGCGCGGCTCGGCCTGCCCGGCATGATGGTGACCGCCTCGCATAATCCCAAGCACTACAACGGCTTCAAGATGGTCCGTCAGATGCCGTATCTCCTGAGTGGCAACGAAGGCATCCAGGATCTGCGGCGCATCATCGAAGCCGACGCATTCGCGCCGTCCAGCGGGCAGGGCACCATGAGCGCGCTCGATCTATCCGAGGCGTTCATCGAGACATTGCTGGGCATGATCGATGTCACAGCGCTCGCCGGCCAGGAGCTGACGGTCGTCGCCGACACCGGCAACGGCACAGTCGGGCCGATCCTGCGCCGGCTATACGCCCGATTACCGGTCACCCTGATCGGCCTGTACCTCGAACCCGACGGCAACCTGCCCAATCACGGCCTCGATCCGCTCCAACCCGAGAACCGCGCCGAACTTGAGCGGCGCGTCATCACCGCGGGTGCGGCTGCCGGCTTCGCCTTCGATGGCGATGGCGACCGCTTCTTCGCCATCGACGATCGTGGCCGGTTCGTGCCTGGCGACTTCATGACGGCGCTGCTCGGTCGCTATCTGCTGCGACGCCGGCCGCGCAGCAAGATCGTCTACGATGTGCGTGCGTCGTGGGCCGTACGGGACCTGATCAGCGCCAGCGGCGGCACTCCGCTGATGGAGCGCGTCGGCCATGCGTTCATCAAGCGGCGGATGGCCGATGAAGGCGCGCTATTCGGCGGTGAAGTCACCGGTCATTACTATTTCCAGGACTTCACCTATGCCGATTCGGGGCTCATCCCGTCGTTGCTCATCCTCGAGATGCTCGCCACCGGCGGCCACCGGCTGTCGCGGTTGCTCGAGCCGATCGAGTCGCACTATATCCTGTCGGGCGAGATCAACTCGACGGTCGCAGACCCCGCGAGCCGGCTGCAGGCGCTCAAGGAGCGCTTCCACGACGGCATCATCGAGACGCTCGATGGCGTGTCGGTGACGTATCCCGACTGGCATTTCAACGTGCGTGCATCGAATACCGAACCACTGGTGCGCCTGAACCTCGAGGCGCTGTCGCAGGCGACGATGGAGCAGCGCCGCGACGAGGTGCTGGCGATCATCCGCGGCTGAGCCGTGGCAACACAGTGTCGGCAGGGGAGTCTATGACGATAGGCACTGCTGATCGCCAGGACGGAGCCACCCCCACCGGGAGCCCATGGCACCGCGGGCGGGCGTGGCTGGGCGCCGCGATCGCCCGTCACCTGCCGGACGGCCGACGCCCGCGCGGCATGGAGTTTGCCGTCGAGAGCGGCATCATCATCGCCTGGGCGTTGCTCGTAGCCTGGCCGCTGCTCGATCTCAATCCTGCGATGGTACCGAGCGGCCGGGAGTTTCTCTCGGCCATCCAGTCCCACCACATCTGGGCTGTCGCGCAGCAATGCGGCCCATGTGTGATGTGGAACGGCGCCGTGCGCGGTGGCGCACCGGCCTTCGTCGACCCATACGGCAGCATGCTGCATCCGCTGGTGATCGTGACATCGCTCGGCTGGGGCAGCATCAATGGTGCGAAACTGGCGCTCGCCGGCGCGTTCATCATGGCCGGCATGGCGCAGCTCTGGTTGGGAACACTGTTCGGCCTGGGGCGGATCGCGCGGCTGTGGGGCGCCTGCCTCGCAATCGTCGCCGGCCACCTGTCCGGGCGAGCCGAGATCGGCACCTTCGGCCTGGTGTTGTCGACGGCAGCCTGCTCGCTGGTGCTGCCGGCGCTGGTCGCTGCGGCACGCACCGGCCGGCAGCGCGACGGAGCCGTGCTGGGGCTCGTGCTCGGTCAGGCGCTGCTCGCCGGGCAGGGCTACATGCAGGTCGCCATGGTGTTGTGCCTGCCACTGGGGCTGCTGCTCATCCCGTGGCATACGCCGCCGGCGGGCGCGCGGCTGCGGGGGTTGCTGCTCGGCGGCGTGATCGGCCTGGCACTGGCCGCACCGTTCCTCGTGCCGCTGGCCCACTTCGCGCCGGCATTCACGAAGGACGGCGACGCGAGCTTCGCCGCGGGTCAGCCGGTGCAGTGGATCCCGCTGAACCTGCTGATCGATGACGCCGAATTCTTCCGGAGCGGCGCGCTGCAGAAGCTGCCCTACCCATATCTCTCCATCAACTACGTCGGCTGGATCCCCGCACTGCTGGCGTTGTGGGGCGGCCTCGTCCTGTGGCGCCGGCAGCAGCAGCTCGCACTCTTCCTGGGCTTGAGCATACTGCTGCCGCTCTGGCTGTCGAGCGGCACACCCTTGCGCTGGATCGCGCTGCTGCTTCCCGGCACCATCGCCGACGCCATCACCGGGCTGCGCTATGTGCCAGTGATGGCCGGCCTGGCCGTGCCGCCACTCATCGTCCTGGCCGCACTGGCTGTCGATGCCCTCCTCGAACGCCTGCACCAGCCGCTGCGGATCAGCGCCAGTGTCGGCCAGCGCGGCACTGCATTCGGCCTCGATGGTCGTTGGCTGCTGCTGCCGGTGTTGCTCGTGGCACTGCACAGTCCATGGCGGTTCGGGCAGCAATGGTTGCAGCTCACACCGCTCGTTCCCGACACCGCCGCCATCCTCGACGCACTCGCGACGCCCGAGCTGCAATGGGTCAATGCGCCGTTCGGCGAGCACTTCTTTGTCACGCCGGCAGCCGACCGCGGCCTGAAACTGGCGCTGGGCGTTCGGCCGTGGGGCTGGCACGAGCGACCATTGCCCGACGCGTGGCTCAACAGCTATCGCGACGCGCCACCCGAAGGGCTGACGCCAATCGGTGTCGTCGGTGGCGTCCAGATTCTGCGCGGTCCGCCCGAACGCCAGTATGCCCAGGTGATCGGCGACGACGGCAGTCGCACCGTCTGCCGCGGCAGTGGGCGGGGCGGCGATCTCGACATCGCATGTCCGGCGCATCCGGCGGGCCGGCTGGTCGTCCGTGAGTACATGTGGCCAGGTTGGGGAGCCGACGTCGATGGCCGACCGGCAGATCTGGTCGGCACAGTCTGGCTGGAAATCGCAGTGCCACGCGACGCGCAACAGATCCGCCTGCGCTATCGGCCGTGGGACGTGCCGCTCGGTGTGGCGCTGGCGCTGACTGCGCTGGGCTTCAGTGGCATGCGCATCTGGCGCGATCGCACGAAAGCCACCTCGGTCAACTGAGGTGGCGATCCTCCTGCGTGAGCGAACACCCACGCATGCCCGATGCGGAGCCAGAGTCAATCCAGCCGCACGGTGGCTGTCTGGGCTGTGCCGGCTCCGACGCCACCGATCCCATACGCAACCACTGCGCGATCTGCCGAGGGCACGGCATGCCCGATGGTGCAACGCGGGACACCGGTCGTATCGCGCATCGGCGGCGCTGTGTCGCAACGGTGTGTGCTGCAGCTCGACGCTGCCTGAAGCCCGGGCGGTGCGGCGATGGCCACTGCTGGCGCGTGACCGGCGTGCCACTGCCCGGGCCGGCCAGATGTCCGGGCGGTCGTCGCTGGCGTGTGTTGGGCGCACGATCGGGCACCTGCCGCTCGTCACAGGCCTGCCGAAAACCGCACCAGACATCGGTGCGTCACCCAGGCCGACGGCCGTGTGGGTTGCGGCACGGCTCCGGCCATATCATCGGCCGGGAGTGCGGCTCATTCGGTGGAGCGCAACACCTCGCTGAGCGCTGCGTCGTGTTCGGGGAGGACGCTGCGCAGATCGAGCAGCAGCTGCCCGTCGGCGATGCGCGCGATGACCGGCGGTGTCTGGCGGCGCAGCCTGGCGGCCCGTGCCGTACCACCGGGCAGGGCGACGGCATACCCCGGCAGCGTGGCACCGGGCAGGGCGCCACCGCCGACGGCGCCGGCACTCGCCACCACGCAGGCCGGCGGGCCAACCGCGGCAGCGATCGCGGCGGCGCGCTGCTGCAGCTGCGCCGCGGGCGCGGCGATCATGCGCCACACCGGCAGCTCCTCGATGGCACGGCCGCGCACATACGTCAGCAACGTTGCCTCGAGCGCCGCAAGCGTCGTCTTGTCGACACGCAGCGCCCGCATCAACGGGTGCTGCCGCACGAGCTCGATCAGCGCAGCCCGCCCGACGATCACGCCAGCCTGCGGCCCACCGAGCAGCTTGTCACCGCTGAATGCGACCAGATCAGCACCCGCTGCGATACACGCGCCCACCGTCGGCTCGGCCGGCAGACCATACGGCGCCGTGGGCAGCAACGTACCGCTCCCCAGATCGTCGAGCAGCGGAATGTTGCGTGCATGCGCGACTGCGACCAACTCGTCCAGCGTGGGTTCGTGGACAAAGCCGACCAGCCGGAAGTTGCTGGCATGCACGCGCATCAGCAGCGCCGTCTGGTCGTCGATGGCGGCAGCATAATCGCGCGCGTAGGTGCGATTGGTGGTACCGACTTCGACGAGCCGGGCGCCGCTCTGCCGCAACACATCGGGGATGCGAAACCCACCGCCGATCTCGACGGCTTGCCCGCGTGACACAATCACGGCGCGACCGACTGCGAGTGCACCGAGCACCAGATAGATCGCAGCGGCGTTGTTGTTGACGACCAGCGCGTCCTCGGCGCCGGTGAGGTGCTGGAGGATGTCACGCAGCCGACCGCCACGCGCACCACGTCGACCGACGTCGAGGTCGTATTCGAGATTGCTGTAGCCGCCACCGATGTCCGCCATCGCCCGCAACGCGGCCGCACTCAGCGGCGCGCGGCCCAGGTTGGTCTGGATGATCACGCCACTGGCATTGATCACGGGCTGCAAGCCCGGGCTCAGCAATGCCGCGAGCGCCCGCTGCGCCTCGTCGATGAGCGTGGCACGCTCGACCACCACCGCGCCCGCCGCGATGCGCCGGCGTGCGTCCGCGAGGACATCGCGGGCGACAACGACGCACAGATGCTCCGGCGCCGCACTCGTGGCCGCGAGCTCGCGCGCCAGCTGCGCAACCGCCGGCAGGCTGCGGCGTGGATCGATCATCGCTACGGCACTGCCTCCATCACCACACGCCCGCCGGTGAGTCGCGCCACCTGCGCCAGCACCACCAGTGGCGGTGGCCCATGGGCTGCCAGTCGGGCCCGGCCAGGCTGAAATGTCTTCTCGACGACGAATCCGGCGGCGACCAGCCGAGCGCCGGCCTCGGCGACGATTTCGGCCAATGCTGCCGCAGTGCCGCCATTGGCCAGAAAGTCGTCGATCAGCGCGACCCGTGCGCCCGACGGCAGCACCGCGCGAGCCACCGCGAGACGGTACTCGCCACCACGGGTCGGCGACGGCACGATCCGCGAGTATGCCGGCAACTCGGTGAGCGGAGCGTACTTCTTGGCATAGACCAGTGGCACTCCCAGCGCCAGCGCCGTCGTCAGCGCCGGCGGAATGCCACTGGCTTCGGCGGTCAGCACCAGATCAGGGGCGAATGGCGCCACACGGCGCGCCAGTTCGGCGCCGATGGCGTGCATCAGGCCGGAGTCGATCCGGTGATTCAGGAAGTGATCGATCTTGATGATCCGGTCATCGATCACCTGAGCCTCGGCGAGAATCCGCTCGACCAGCGGGGCAAATGGGGCGCTCAGCGCCGCATCGATGAACTCCACGTATTCCTGTCCTGCCAGGTGGCCTGTCACCACCAGCCTGCGCCGGGGGGCGGCGCTCCCATCGGGCCAAGGGTGATGCTTGCTGCCAGCAGACGCCAGATGATGATTGCCGCACCGATGAATATCGCCAACGCGATGATCGGGATCACCAGCGAGCGCCGCGTCGCAGCATCGGTCGATGGAGCAATCGTGAACAACGCGCTGGTGTCGGCAGCAATGCGCAGCTGCACCATGCCCCAGCACGGTTGGCCGCGTTCGAGCTGCTTCCGGCCCTCGGTCACTGCCAGGTCGATCGGCTGCCCTTCGGCGATCGCACCATAGCACGCACCGGCAAACCGGGCGCTCGCATCGGCCGGAATGGGACCATTCATGCTGATCGCCGCTGGGCGCGTCAGACCGAGCGCCAGCGCCGCCAGGAGTACCGGCCCGGCATCGAGTTGGTCGGCGGCACCGGACCGGCCGGTGATCGTCACCAGGCGTATGTCGGGATGCTGGTCGAGGCATTCGAGCAGCACGTCGGAATCGATGCGCTCGCCGAGCATCAAGCCGATCGTGTCGTCGCTGTCGAGCACGACGGGCGCCGCGCAGTGAATGATGTGCACGAGATCATCGGTCAGTGCGGTGCGCAGATCATCGGCCATCGGCGCGATCAACCGACGCAGCACGATGCTGCCAGCCTGCACCGGACCACGCAGGGCGATCTCGAGCGCGTCGAGCTGCTCGCGCTCGGTGGCGGCGCCCAGGACGAGGATGCCGATCGGGCCATCGACGGGCCGCGGCATGATCGGCGCCGTGAATCGGACGACCCGCACGAGCGGAAAATGGTCGCGCAGGGCCGGGACCCAGGCACGCTCGGCACCAATTGAGAGCCATTCCCATGGCAGCGGCGTGAGTGATGGATCGCCGAGTTGCAGCTGGATCTGCAACCGGCAGGATGCCTGCGCCGCGGCACGTGCGCTCTGGAACAGCAGATCGCGCGCCGCACCGGTGATGAGTGCACGCCCGAGCTCGCGCCCGAGCGCAACCCCATCCTCCAGATAGGCTGCCGCGCTGTCGCCACGCAGCGCGCGCATCGCGAGCGCTTCGACCTCGGCGGGCAGCAGCAGCCGTGTCTCGCTCACACCGCTGCGTGAAACACACCGTACGGCGAAGCCACCGTCGTTGAGCGCCGGGCCGATGGTGATGTGGAACGGTTCGATGTTGCGACTCATCGATGCAGGCCCCCGCGCCGGCCACTCTTCGATTCAGTATACCATCGCACGCCGCATCGCGTGATAGGTATCGATGGTGCGCTGTGCGACCACCGGCCAATCGAATGTTGTGCGGACGATCGCCGCACTGGCAGCACCCCAGGCGGGCCACGCCGCACGTGCAGCGATCGCGCGACGAATGCCGGCAGCCAAGGCTGCGGGGTCGCCGGGAGGCACCAGCACGCCGTTCACGTCGGGGATCACCTTGTCGGGGATGCCCCCTGCGGCCGACGCCACGATCGGCCGGCGATGAATCATGCCTTCGAGGGTCACCAGCGACGATCCTTCATAGAGCGTTGGGTGCAGCACGAGATCGACTTCCTCGTACAGATTGTGCAGTTGCTCATCGTCGAGGCGGCCAACGAAGCGAACGTGTGCGCCGATCCCGGCGGCCTGTGCCTGCATCTCGAGGCTGGTGCGCTCATGGCCACTGCCGACGAGCAGCCAGCGCCAGGTTGCCGGCAGCTGTGGTGCCAGGTGTGCCAGTGCGTCGATGGCGATGTGGTAGCCCTTGTTGCGTTCGAGACGCCCGACGCTCAACAACGTCAGCGTGGCACCGTCGAGCTGGAGTTGTGCGCGGAGCGCGTGACGCATCGCATCATTGACGGGTGCGAGGCATTCGTCGGCATCGATCGCGCTGGGAATGACGACCACGCGCTCGGCAGCGACGCCCAGATAGTGCGGCAGATCATCACGGGTACACGCATCGGTCGCGATTGCACGGTCGGCGCGGCGCGTGCCGTACGAGTACATGCCGCGGAATGGGGCATATGCCAGCCATTTGCGCCAGTCTGGCGTACGATACTCTTCGAGGCCGTGCGGGTTGGCGATGAAGGGAATGCGCCGCAACCGTGCATCACGCTGGTGCAGCATCGCATACCCAAAGGCGCACAATCCCTGGGCGTGAACGATGTCGAAGGCGCCATCGCACACGGCACGGGCGACGCGCTGACCCAATTGCCAGCTGTACCACGGGTAGTTCAGTTGCCGGCCGATGATCGAGTTCGGCCGGATCAACGGCGATGTCCGGTCGTACCGCAGCGTCTCGATGCGGGCAACGCCAGGGAGTGTGGCCGGGCCGTCGGTGGGTGGCTGAACGTACAACGTGACCGCGACGCCACGCCGTGCCAGATGTGTGCTGAGATGAAAGACATGACGCTCGATACCACCATACCCGTGCAGCGGGTAGACCGCCCGCGCCAGCATCGCGACGCGTAATCCGGGCGACTCCATCGCGCCTCCTCGTGGTTCAGTCGACATGCCCCAGGATTCGCCGCAAGAATGCGCGCTCGTCATGGCCAATTCCGCCACTGAGCCACAACACCAGCGGATAGATCACGGCGATCAGCGCTGCCCCGGGCCAGCCGATCACCTGCATCGACGCCCATGCGCCGAGCCCGGCGACCAGGCTGGCCAGCGCCGGTCGCCAGATCAGCGCCCCGAGCGCCGGAGCGACCCCTGCGCGGCGCAACGCCAGGATCAGTGGCACAAACAGCGCGACTTCGGTGATGACGGTGACGACGGCGGCGGCCAGCGCGCCATAGGCCGGCACAAGTGCCAGGTTCAGCGCCAGATTGACGAGCGTGCCACTGATGAACGCCCCGGTGATGCGACGCTGTTGGCGCACGGCGATCAGGGCGTATTGCACCACGCCATTGAGGTACGACAGCGGCAGGTACCAGATCGCCACCTGCAGCAGGATGGTCGCATCGCGGACGAATGCAGCACCACCGAGCACGCCGATCAACTGCGGCGCCAACAGGGTCATGCTGACCGCCATCGGCCAGGCGAGCAGTTGCAGCGCGCCAATCGCGCGCTGGACGGTGCGCACCAGCCGCGCCGGATCATCGATCGCGGCACGGGCCAGGATCGGGAACAGCGCAGCGACGACATAGGGCGGGATGATCTGGGTCATGCTCACCAGTTTGTAGGCGGCATCATACAGGCCGACGGCGCCATCGCCGTGCATGGCACGCAAGATGACGATGTCGAAGCGGAAGAAGACAGCGATCAGCAGGCTGTTGAGCAGCAACGGGAACGACTCGCGCACCAACCAGCGCGCCAGCGCTGCGTCCCAGAACCAGCCGGCACGAAACAGGAACCGTCGCTGGGCGACGAAAAACAACCCGGCGTTGATCCCGGTCGCCACCAGTGCCGCAGCAGCCAGCCCGGCGATACGAGTCGTCACGTCGGGCGCCCATGTCAGCGCCGCGACGCCGATCAGCGTGCGGATGGCGGCGGTGAGTATCCCAAGGAGTGCCGGGATTTCCATGCGCTGTGCAGCCTGAAACGATGCCGAACATCCAGCTGCGATTGCTGCAGGGAACAGATGCAGGCCGAGCAGCGCAAAGGCGATCAGGGCGCCGGGATGCAACGGATTGCCGGCGAGCGCAAAGCCGGCTGCGAGCAGCGCGCCGCAGGGAATCAGCGCCAGCGCAATCAGGCAGCGTACCGTCACTGCCACACTGAACAGATACGGTGCCCGCTGCGGATCCGCCGCAGCTTCGCGGACTGTCAGGTCATTCAGGCCCCAGTTGCTGATGGTGACGAAGTACAGCCCGACGATCAGCGCGACAAACGCATACGCACCGTTGCCTTCGGGCCCGAGCGCACGCAGCACGATGGCGGCAAATCCGACATCGATGAGCTTGTTGAGCAGATTGGCAGCGATCGGGATGGTGCTGTTCTTGACGATGGTCCGCGCGGTGTTGCCGGGATCGTCACGGTAGATGCG
>CAIQIY010000334.1 GCA_903871975.1 uncultured Chloroflexota bacterium
ATTCACGCGGGCAATCCATCGCGTGGTTACTCGTCGGGCATGCCGGATTGCGATCGCGGCAGCGCCAGCTTCTCGACGCGATCGCCGCAGTCGCGGCGCCGACGCTCGACGCGCTCATCCTCGGCGAGCAGCACGACATCGCCGCGCTCAACGCCGCATTCGGCCAGGCCAGCTCGATCGAGCAACTGAGCAGCCGGATCTTCGCAGCACTCGGCGACATCTGCGACGCGCGCAACAGTTACCTCGCGGTGCTCGACGAATCCGGCCAGTTGATGGCGCCGTTGGCGCTGCAGATCGATGGCACCCCGCTGACCCTTGATCTGTACTGGACGCTACACGCCGGCCTGAGCTCGGTCGTCGTGCGCAGCGGTGCACCGATCGTGACCGACGACTACGCCGCAACATGTCGGGCCTACGGCGTCACCGCGCTGCCGCTCGGCAGCATCATCGCCGTCCAGGGCTGGCTGGGGGTCCCACTCCGAGCGCGTGACCAGGTCTTCGGTGCACTGGTCCTGCTCAGCGCGGCGCCCCACGCGCCCTTCGATGCCAGCCATGTCGGCCGTGTCGCCGCGATCGCCGATGGCGCAGCCGGTGCGCTCGACAGCCTGCTGCAACACCGACGCATCGAGCGCCTCGGCCGCGAGATGGCTGCTGTCCACCAGATCGGTCGCGCCGTCACCTCGTCACTCGAACGCGATCAAGTGACGCGCGTGATCCTCGAGTTGGCCACCGAGCTGCTGAACGTCGATGAATGCTCGCTGCTGCTGGCCGACCACACCGGCACGATGATCTATCACGAGGCGACCGGCCCGCTCGGCCGGCAACTGTTGGGGCGCGCAGTGCCCAACGGCAGCCTGCTGCGCAGCCAGGCCTTGCGGGCCGGGCAGTCGGTCGGTCTGACGCGGTTGCGCTTCGACGGCTGGCCACAGCCAGCCACGCGCATCACTGCGGTGCAGAGCACGCTCGCCACGCCACTGCGCGGCGTCGACGCCATCCTGGGTGCCATCGAGGTCGGCATGCGCCGTGATGGTGCGCCATTCAGCCACGCCGACCGGCGCCTGCTCGAGGTGATCGCCGACTACGCGGTGATCGCGCTGGAGAACGCCCAACGCTTCGCCCAGATCGATCGGGCACTGGCGCGGCGCGTCCAGGAACTGGCGCAGACCAATGATCATCTGCGGACGACGGTGCGCGGGTTGATTGGCCTCAACGCGTTGAATGGGGTGGCCCGTGCACCGGCGACCACCGCTGATGACATGCTGCGTGCCGCGCTGGAGATATTCACCGAACTCAGCGGCTGTCTCGGCGGCGGGGTGCTGCAGCTCGCGGGCGCCCAATCTGGCTTGATCGCCCGTACTGGCCGCGGCAGCGCACTCGATGCCAGCATCTGTGCCGGGCTCGCGACGGCGTGCCTGATGCGTGGAAGCCGGCTCGAGACACACGATGCCGGCGTTGCCGGCCTGCATGATGCCGGTCTGCGGCTGCTGGTGGTGCCATGCCACGGCCGTGGCGGCGTGCTGGCAGTGCTGTTGCTCATCATTCACGCCAGCAGCCTCGATGCCACCTGGCGCGAACTAGCGATGTTGTTCGCTGCCAGCGC
>CAIQIY010000335.1 GCA_903871975.1 uncultured Chloroflexota bacterium
CTCGCGAATGGCAGCCAGCGGCGCATGGTCGTGCTCCTTCGCGTCGCGCCGGCACGACCGGCAGACGTCGGATGATCGCAGCGGCGATCACGCATGGATATCGGCCTCGTCGGCGGGCGGCACCAACAGATCGTCCTCGGCGTCCTTCGCAACGCGCCCGGGTGCGCGTTGCAGGATGCGATTGGCGATGACGGCGATGCGCGCACCATACTGCGTCCCCGGGCTGGCCCAACCCAGGCCACTCGGATTATGCGCCCGACCGAGCGGTTTGAGCGTCGCGGCGCTGCCGCGCACCCGATCCGGCAAGGCGCGATACGTCAGCGCGAGCGCGATCATGTGGCGCTGGGCCGAATCACCAGCGCCGATTGGCAGCGCATACGCCAGCAGCCGGCCGACATGTGCCGGAATGGCGTCGTCTTGCCATGTCGCGAAGCTCACGCCCATCAGCCACCAACCTGTCGGGCGGTTGAATGCCCACGTCAGCGATTGCGCCGGGCGCTCGCGCTGGCGCCGCCCATTGACTCCGATCCCGGCTGGATTGCGTTGCGGCCGCGCCGCCCAAAAGCTGGTCAGATTGCCGGTCTCGTGCACCATCTGTGCCACCGCCAACAGCGGATCGACGCCGACCTCGCTGCAGATCCGGTGATACGCCGGCACGATGATCTGGCTGACGTCGTGGGGCGTGTATTCGCCGGTCGGCCGCGCGAGCAATGCCTGGGCCAAGTGCGCCGCCCCCACGCGCGCCGGACCGAGGATCGGGCTGGTCTCGCTGTACATCACCACTCCTCATCGGTCGGCTGCGCGCTCTCGCACCGGCATTCCCGGCAGCCGCATCACGACCAGAACCAGGATCACCAGCAGCGGCAACAGCCAGCCGGTCACGCCGCCGAAACCGACCAGGGCGCTGTCCATCGTGCTGTCGACGTGGGCCAACGCCATCGTGATGCCCGCAGTACCGTTGAGGGCACCATGCGCGATCACGGCTGGCCACACACTGCCCGTCGCCAGCCGCGTCCAGCCGAACAACACCCCCCAGATGACGCAGGTCGCCGTCATCAATAACCAGCCGACGTCCCGGTGGTCGGGGTAATTATAGCCGAGCAGAATCACCGGCAGGTGCCATAACCCCCAGACCACGCCACTGAGGATGAGCGCCGGCCAGGTGCCGAGCGGCAGCAGTGCCGGCAGCAGAAACCCTCGCCAGCCCCATTCCTCGCCGAAGCTGAACGGGGCATTGATCAGCGGCGCCAACGGCAGCAGCGCGAGCTGCGCGAGGATCACGCCACGCAGCCCATCGGCAGGCAGGTCGATGCCTTGTCGTGTCAGCGACGCCGTCAGGCCCGAGAATGCCGCCAGATCGAGACGATACGCGCCGAATGCTGCGGCGACGAATGGCGCCGCGGCGACGAGGCCGATCGTGCCGAACCACGCCAACAGCCACACACGCACCCAGCCACGACCGAGCCGCAGCCCGGTTGCCCGACGGATGCCGGTTGCCGGTCGGCTCACCAGGCGCAGCGTCACGAGTGTCGCGATCGCCGGGGTCGTCATCATCAACGGCAACAGCACCGCCGCGAGCGGGTCGTTCAGCCCGTGTGGGCTGAGCCACAGCGGCATGGCCACCAGCCAGGCGAGGCCGAACGCCAGCACGAGGAACGCGACGACCGCGCGCCAATCAGGGCGAATCACAGCGGCAGGTGCGTCTGACATCACAGCCCCCTCCAACAGCCTCAGCGCGTGGTCACTGCCGTCTGGGTCCGTTCTTCCTGCCATTCGACAATGAACGCCCGCTGGGCGGCCGTCTCGGGGCTGCGCTGACCCGGCTGCGCCTGGAGCGTCGTGTGGAACAGCCGCGACACGTGCTCGAGCGCCGCGTGGCCAGTGGCTCCGTGGCGCACCAGCCAGCAGCCGACGGCAGTGCCGGTGCGGCCGATTCCGGCATGGCAATGCAGATAGGCGCGGCCGCCACGCTGCGCGACGGCGTCGATGGCGTCCAGAATGGCGACCATCAGCGCGTGCGGCGGCGTGCGGTAGTCGCCGATGGGGAAGCGCAGGCAGGTGATGCCGTCGCTCGCGGTCATGCCGGCGAGCGTGGCGTACTCGGGCAATTCGCCGTCGCTGGTCAGATCGATGAACGTGTCGATCCCGAGCTGGTGATAGCGCGTCAGGCTCGCCGGAACGCACAGGTGCGACCGAAAGGGGTGTTCACCTGCGATCAGTGTCGGGGAAACGACATAACTATTACGATGGGGCCGAAGGACCGTCACTGCCACCATCCTGTCTGGTCGGCACCGGACACCACGACAGCGCGCCCGGTGTTGAGCGGATTACGGTTGGAGCGGCACTCGGCGACGGCAAGACCGCCGACCGCGGCAGATGAGCGTGTGCGACCGATCATAGCAAGCGGTCGATGCGCTGTCAAGTCACAGCCGCCGCCCGGCAGTGTCATGCAACATCAAAGCCGGAAGCACCAGCGGCACGCGAGCGTCGCAGGGCTGCCGGATTCGTCGCCCCTGCACGCGCAGTGATGCGTGCGACGGCCGTGCGGCGCCACACCGGATCCCCCGGATGATCGCGAGCCGACACACACGCCGGCATGGTATGATGCTGCAGCGAGCGAAGAACGAGGCCGACCATGCACACCCGCGACGAAATCCGCCTGACCAAGCTGGCGTCCTGCGCTGGCTGAGCTGCCAAGCTGGGGCCGGGCGCCCTCGACGACATTCTGGCGCGAGTGCGCATGCCGAGCAACCCCGCGTTGCTCGTCGGGCTCGGCGTGCCCGACGACGCCGCTGTCTTTCAGCTCGATGAGCACACCACACTCGTGCAGACAGTCGATTTCTTTCCACCGATCGTCGACGATCCACGGCAGTACGGCGCGATCGCGGCAGCCAATGCCCTGAGCGACATCTATGCCATGGGTGGCAGGCCATTGCTCGCGCTGGCGATCGCCGGGTTCCCCGATGATCTCCCGGCGGCGGTGTGTGCCGCCATCCTGCAGGGTGGTGCCGACGTCGTCGCCGAGGCCGGCGCCGTGCTCGGTGGTGGCCACACCGTGAGCAGCCGCGAGCCCAGCTACGGGCTGTGTGTCACTGGCGTGGTCGATCTGGCGCAGCTCACCACCAAGGCGGGCGCACGGCCGGGCGATGTGCTGGTGCTGAC
>CAIQIY010000336.1 GCA_903871975.1 uncultured Chloroflexota bacterium
CGGGTTCCCGGGATGTCAAACCTGGGCTCCAGGGCGCCAGGGCCGGTGGATGGGCGATGATCGGATGATCCTCGCCATGGCTGGCAGGCCTGCTGGTCCGACCCCATCACGTGCGACCGGCATGCCGATCGGGTTGTCTGGGGCGGTGCCATGCGACACCTGCCCACCACTGATGCTGCGGGGTGGGTCCCTCGGCGGTGTTGCGCCGCCGGAGCGGGGTGATGTGCGTGGTGGCCCACGCTCCAGGCCGCGCTGTGCGTATGCGCAGAGCAGCGCGCTACGCCACCGCGAGAGTGGGGTGGCGTCTCGCCGTGCCGTGTCTGTCGGTGCAGACAGCCCCGGTGCAGTGTGGACGACGTCACGTCACCGCTTCTGCGCCGGCTGCATGCGGTGCAGAGCGTCGTCGCCACGAGCGTGTTGTACACGCCGACACGTAGGCCCTGTGCTATGATACCGCAGGCGGCCTGGCTGATGGGCGAGGATCATGAGCACCAGACCACAGAATGTCAAAGGGATGCGCGACCACCTGCCGCAGGCGATGATGCTGCGGCAGTCGATTCAGGCGACGATGCGCACGGTGTTCGAGCGCTACGGCTTCGAGCCATTGCAGACACCGATCGTCGAATATGCCGAGACACTCGAGGGCAAGATCGGCGATGACGAGAAGCTGATCTATCGCTTCGAGACCGAGGGCGGGCGGCGGTTTGCCCTGCGGTACGACCAGACGGTCCCACTGGCGCGCGTGGTGGCGCAATACCAGAACCAGCTGCTCTTCCCGTGGCGGCGGTACGCGATGGGGCAATCGTATCGCGGCGAGCGGCCGGCGCGTGGCCGCTATCGCGAGTTCTGGCAGGCCGATGTCGACATCATCGGTTCGGCATCGCCGCTGGCCGACGCCGAGATCATCGCGCTGCTGAGCGACGTGCTCGCGGCGCTGGGGTTCACCGGCTTCACCACGCTGCTGAATCATCGCCAGATCATCGGCGGCATCGCGCGGGTGGCCGGCCTGCCCGAAGCCCAGGCCGGTGGCGTCTATCGTGCCATCGACAAATTCGACAAGATCGGCGCGGCTGGTGTACGCGACGAACTGCTGCGCAGCGGCATCGCCGCCGACGCGGTCGAGCGCATCATCACGCTGGTGAGCCTCGATGGGCCGACCGACGGAGTGCTCGACGAGCTCGGGCAGCGGCTCGCCGATGACGCGCGTGCCGTGCTGGCGATCACCAACCTGCGCGAGATCATCGCCGCCGTCCGCGCCATGGGCATCGCCGAAGCACGCATCGCCGTGGCGCCACGGCTGGCGCGCGGGCTGTCGTATTACACCGGCGCGGTCTTCGAGGCGGTCGTCGCCGATCCACCGATGGGTTCGCTGCTCGGGGGTGGCCGCTACGATGAGCTGATCGGCCTGTTCGCCGGACGGCCGATCCCGACCGTTGGGCTGGCGTTTGGCATTGAGCGCCTGCACGATGTGATGACCGAACTCGGGCTTGGCCCGCAACAGCGCAGCGTGGCCCAGGCGTTTGTGACGATCTTTGGTGCCGCGCAGCGTGCCGCGAGTCTCGAGCTGGCGCAGCAGCTCCGTCATGCTGGCATCGCCGTCGAGACGGCGCTCGACGCCGGCGAGCGCCTGTCGCGGCAGTTCCAGCACGCCGATCGCCGGGGCGTTCCGCTGGCATTGGTGCTCGGCCCGGACGAGCTGGCGGCGGGCACTGTGGTGGTCAAGCAGCTCGCGAGCGGCCAGCAGCAGACGGTGGCGCGCGCCGGGCTGATCGAGCTCATCCGGCAGCTGCATGCGACGGCAGGCCCTGATGGCCGATGAGACAGTCCTGCACCAATCGGTGACCGAGTTCCTCGATCGGCTGGCGAGCGCCGCGCCGACGCCCGGCGGCGGGAGCGTGGCGGCGCTGAGCGGTGCTCTGGCCGCCGGCTTGCTGGTGATGGTGTGCGATCTGACGATCGGCAACCGGCGCTATGCTGACGTGGCCGACGAGATGACCCGCTGGCGCGCGCTGGTCGCCGAGCAGCGCGCCACGCTGCAGGCGCTGGTCCAGGCCGACGTGACCGCATTCGCGGGTTGGTCGGCGGCCTACCGCTTGCCACGCGGTGATGCGGCGCGCGCGGCCGCGCTGCAACGCGCACTCCAGCAGTCCACCGAGGTGCCGCTGGCGACCATCCGCGCCGTCGCGGCGTTGTTGCCGGCGTGTGCCCCGCTCGCCGGGGCCGGCAATCGGCTGGCGGTGAGCGATGTCGGCGCGGCGCTGCATCTGATCGTCGCCGCGGCGCGCAGCGCCTCGCTGAGCGTCGACATCAACCTGGCGGCGCTCGACGATGCGGCATTCCGCCAGGCGGCGCGCGCCGAGGCCGACGCGCTGCTGCGTACGATCGATGCGGTGGCTGCGGCGGTGCTGCCAGTGGTCGCCGAACGCATCGCCGCAGCATGAGGGCATCGCGCGGCTAGCGCTCCGTGAAGAACAGGATGTGGCTGAGCCACCCGGCGGGGATCGTCGGATTGGCACCCCGTCGCACGCGCACCGGCATGCTGTCGGGCCTGTGCGCCGCGTCGAGCATCATGTTCGGCGTGCGGTCGGGCGCGAGCCCGGCTGCGAGCGGTGCGATCAGCGGGACCAGCGGGTTGATTCGCATGCATCCCTCGTAGCGCCGCGCGCGGTCGCGTTCGCGAACGTATTCGATCAGGGTGCTCAGCTCGGCGCTGCCACCGCAGCCCGGGCCAAACACTGCCAGCGTCACCGGGCAGCCGACGTCGGTCAACAGCCCGAGCATCCTGACGTCGCGCCCGGCGCGCTGCCGAAACACGTGGCCGCCGGCATCGACGGCGAAGATGCGGTCGACGCCGAGCTGCCGGATCGACGCGGTCAACGCCTGCAGTCCGTCACTGTCGGTGCTCGCCGGCAACACGCACAGCAGCGGGCTGCCATCGTTGCCGCGCGGCAGGCTGTTGTCGATCGCGACGCTGCCGGGCGCAGCGCCCTGTCCGCTCGTGAGCGCGACCGGTTGGCCCTGCAGCGACCAGAGATATGGCGCGCACGCGACACCGCCGCTCGCGCTCAACATCGCCTCGGTCGCCGGCAGGTCGTGGCCGCGCGTGGTGCTGCCGTAGATCCCGCTGGCCCCCGCCGTGTGCTGCAGATGCGCTGCCAGCGCGTACGCCATGATGGCATCCGAGCCACCACCGATGCCGACGACGAGCACGCGCTGCCCGCTCAGCCGTGGTCGCGGCCAGGCGCGCGCCAGGAATGCATCGCGATTGGGGTCGTCGTGGCGCAACCGCTCATCCTCGTAGATGTGCGCCCGTGACCGCGTCCCGTCGCGGTAACCGCTCGAGACGGTCGATGACGTGCGCCAGGCGTCACGCATGCCCTGGCCACTGTTCGGCATCGCAACGCTCTGGTCAGGTGCAATGCCGATGTTCCTGGCATCGTCCATCGCCCGCAGCGACGAGCTGAGGTACAGAAACTGCCAGTCGCCATGCTGCTCGATGAGCTGGCGTACCCCCGCATAGGTGAACCGCCTGCTGGCGTTCTCTTCGCCGTCGGTGACGATCACGAAGATCACCCGCGCTGGGCGAGCCGGCTTGTCGAGCGCGGTCAGCGCGGTGGCCAGCTCGGTGATGCCCTGACCAACTGCGTCGAACAGTGGCGTCATGCCCCGCGGGACATATGTGCCGCGATCCAGCGGCGCGATGGCGTCGATTGGCTGACGATCGACGATGCATTCGTACGGGTTCTGACTATCGAATTGCACCAGCGTCAGCGTTGCCTGCCCACTCGCCTGCTGCTGTTCGGCGAGAAAGGTGTTGAATCCACCAATGACATCGTTGACGACGCTCGACATCGAACCACTGCGATCGAGGATGACAGTGATGTGA
>CAIQIY010000337.1 GCA_903871975.1 uncultured Chloroflexota bacterium
AGCACGATCGCCAGCATGCGCGTCCAGAGCATCATCATTCCATCACCATGCTGTCGGGTGGGACATATCCATCGGGCCAGAGCGTCCCGCTGTCGGCACGCGCGCCGGAGATATCCGCATCGATCTGGAGCGCTGCCAGCTGCGACTTGCTGAGGAGCATGACTTCCTTGTCAAATTCCTCATCGAAGATCCGGAACGGTTGCGTTGCGACCAGCCGCGCGCCGCGCAGGTCGGTGGCGCGCAGATCGGCACCACGCAGCACCGCCCCGATCAGGTAGGTCCCCCGCAAGCTCGCACCGCGCAGATCGGCGCCGTCGAGGTTGGCGCCGAACAGCGAGGCGCCATTGATTGACGCATTGCGCAGGTTGGCACCTGTCAGATCGACGAGGTTCATGATCACGCCATCGAGAATGCTCCCGCTGAGATCGGCCCCGCGCATATCGGCGGCACTGAGATAATCGCCCCGTAGATCGGCACCACGAAGATTGGCTCCACGCAGGTTGGCGCGGTTCAGCACCGTGTGTTGTCCTTCGTTGACAGGCAGGACGAGGCCGGTCAGATCTGCCTGGGACAGAACGAGCACGTGAAAGGTCACACCGTTCATACTCGTGCCGACCAGGCTGCCCTGCGTGATGTCGACGCTCGTGATCATGGCGCCATCGAGGCGCGCATCATTCAGATTGGCCCGAGTCATCACCGCACCACTGATCACTGTTTCACGCAGATCGGCATCGCGCAGGTCGCTGTCGACCAGCGTTGTGCCGATGAGGCGGGCGCCGCGCAGATTGGCGCCCTGCAGGTTGCTGCGGCTCAGGTCGGCACTGCTCAGATCCGCGGCAGCCAGCTGGATGCCACGCAGGTCGAGCCCACTCAGGTCAACCCCGGCGCAGTCTGGTGGGCAGCCCGGCGGCAACGCCGAGCCACACTGCGCCACCCCCAATGCCATCAGGGCCAGGCCAACCAGCGCGAGAACCCGGAAGATACGAGCGCGCATCGACACCTCCTCCTACGGATGGGCGATCAGTACGAGCGCCGGCGCACGCTGCAAAACACATGCCAGCGAGCGCTCGAGGGTCTCTGGGTCGAGGGCGCCGAAGCTCTCGTCGAGGAGCACCAGCGGAGCACCCTGCAACAGCGCACGGGCGAGGAACAGCCGGCTACGCTCGCCGTGCGAGAGCTGCCAGCCCGTCTCGCCGACGTGCTGCTGCATGGCTGATGGCATCCGATCGAGCAATGGACCGAGCCCGAGCTCGCGGCACAGGGCCTCGGCTTCTGCCAGATCGTTGTCGCTCGCGGGCCAGCGACGCCCCATCAGCAGGTTGAAGGCGAATGTTCCACTGAAGACGTGGTTTTCGTGGAATTGGGGAGCCATGACGACCCGACGGTGCCATCCTGCGACGCCGAGGCTGGCACGATCGAACCCATCGGCGAGCAACAGGCCGGCTTCGGGCTGGCGCAACCCGGCAATGACCGCGGCGAGCGTCGACTTGCCGCCACCCGATGGCCCTTCGAGCAGGATTCGATCGCCGACGGCGACCTGCAGCCCGCCGCCGCGCAGGACTGGCTGGCCGCCGGGGCGATAGCGGTACACCAGTCCGTGTGCACTGAGCAACGGATCGCCGGGGTTGTGTGCACGAACCAGGCTGAAGATGCCGGTGTCGGCTCGCTCATCGCGAGCGCTGATCACGGGCCCGATGTATTCCCAGGCCCGTGCGACACCGATGATGTCGTTGATCGCGGCGGTGATCGCGGCGAGGCTCTGTTGTGCCAGGACGATTCCGCCGATCGCCAACCCCAGGGTGACGGCATCGGCGTTTTCGAGCGCCGTGGGAACGAGTGCGGCCAGTGCGACGGCCAGCCAGAGACGTGGAACGCTCTGCACGAGCGCGTAGAGCCAGTCGAGCGTCAGCGGTCGGATGGAGTCGGCGAGCGCACGATCTTCGCGTTCGTGCCAGCGCGCCGGATCTTCCTGGACCAGCCGCGTTCGGTGTCCGGCCATCGCTTCGACCAGCTCGTTGGTCAGGCGGCGTTGGGCACCATACACCGCCCGGCTGTAGCGCAGCACGCCCACCAGCAACATGGTCATCACGAGCAGCCAGCCGCCGAGCAGGATTTCGAGCACGATGCCATTGACGGCATACAGCATGATCGCGGCGGCAGCGATCAGTTGTGTCAGTGCGCCGATCAACGCGATGCCACTGACGGCCGCCGTGTGGTCGATCTCGTCGGCGTCGACCAACAATCCGAGTGCGGCACCCGTCCCTTGGTGGCGGATTGCGTCGGGATGCAGGGCCATCGCCCCAGCGAGCAGCCGGAGCTTGATGATGCTGCCGATCGTGCGGCCAATCCGTCGTTGGACGATCGCCAGCCAGGCTTGAAACGGCACCACTGTGAGCAGGAGCAGCAGCCAGGCGAGCATGCCGGCGAGCGAGAACGACTCGGTCAGCGCCAGGTGTCCGATCAGCGACCAGCCAGCGGCGGCGAGTACCTGGCTGATGATCGTCAGTACGCCGGCCAACACCAGCCATCGTTGCAGCCGCAGGTAACGACCGTGTGTTACGAATGCCGCTCCGGGGGCAGGCCGGATGAGCCAGCCGATGTCGATCGGGATTCCCGCGAGACGTTCACGCAGCAACGCTTGTGTTGCGCGCGGCTGGCGCTCGGCGGCGATCGCCATGCGCTCGAGCAGGCGGGCGATCGGTTCGCGAAGGGGCGCAGTCTGTGATGCACCGATGGCATCGGCGAGCGTCTGCGCGGCGACGAGGCGATCCTGGCGACTTGGGGTGAGAATGCGGACACGCCGACCGCCATTGATCAGCGCGAGAATGGCCTCTTGACCAGTCTCGGGGTCGGGCAGGCGCAGGAGCGCCGGTCCACCGCGTTGCACGATGCTGCCGAGGTCGGCAAACGTACTTCGGACCGGTTCAGCCTCGATGCCGCAGCGGGCGGCGATGGCGTCGAGCCAGGCGTCGCGTTCGGCAGCGGGTGGTGGCCCGTGCTCGTCAGCGAGTGCAACGGTGATCAGCCCACAACGCCGCCCGAGTGCCTCGAGAGCTTCGGCCAGCTGCTCGGTACGCCAGAGATATGCCGCCGGGATTTCGGAACGATCGACGGTCACGATTGCTCTTCGCTCTCCCGCTGTCAGGTATGCATCTGGTGCTGCGCCGTCAGGTCACTTGGCGTGCGGTCACGCCGACATCGTCGGCTTGGCCCGATCTGGTGATCCATGGCGTGCAGCCGGCATCACCCACGGCATCGTTCGCGCTGGCAGCCGCCAGGTTGACTCGATTGATGCCAATCTGGCCACGAATACCGGCACCAGTGCTCCGGTCTGTAGCGATCGCTGTCGCACCGAAGCGCGGCGCCAGCCGACTCTGCCGGTGCCACCCTCGCGCCCGACATCGTGTACGGTGGGCCAGATGGGCGTGGGCCTGCCGTTCTCTGCAACTCGCCAGCGCGTCCGACAACAGTATAGCCGAGAACCGGGGGGCGGGGGAAGATCACGGGATCATGTGCGCGTGCCGGTGTGGAACACTCGGCAGCCCGTGCTGACGCAGTTCATCACGGCGATGCTTCACGCCAACGCACGGTGGAGGCAGAGCCGCATCACACGCGACTGCGCCGCCAGGCAATTGCCCGGCGGCGCAGCAGTCAGCAGCAATCGTGCCCAGACGGGGGATCAGAAGTCCATGCCACCGCCGCCGGGGCCACCACCAGCCGGGGCAGCCGGCT
>CAIQIY010000338.1 GCA_903871975.1 uncultured Chloroflexota bacterium
CCGGTGAGGGTTCGCAGCGGGTTCCATGGCTGGTAGGCGTGGGGCAGGCCGAGATCGCGCAGCAGCGAGTTGAAGCCATCGAATGCCATCATCGCCCCAAGGAGCAGCAACGTCACGAGCACGCCGACGCGTGGCAGGGCGGTGGCCCGGCTGCGTCCGGCGAAGTGGAGATACAGTACCGTCAGGCTGACGCTGCCGTAGATCCCGGTGTTGCGGGCGCAGAGTGGGAGCTGCAAGCCACCGAGCTCGACGTTGTGTAGTTGCCCGCAGACGCCATGCACGGCGGCGTAGAGCTTCCATTCGAGCGCGAACCCCGGCCAGAGCAGCAGCCCTGCGCCGATGCCGAGCGCGAGGCCGATGAAGATGGGCTGCCACGGCGAGGCGAACAAGGCGCGGAATTGATCGATGTGCGATGCGCGCATCGTGTCCTCCGTAGCCGCGCGGTATCACGTGATGGGCCAGCGATGGCCTCGTGTACCAAGTATAGCACGGTCGTCGGGTGGGTGCGTCGCGGCGTCGTGACGCGACATGACTGTGTCGATGCTGCGGCGCCCGGCCCGCGTGGCACGGCCGGAGGGGTGCGGTCAGCACGGCAGCATCACGCCGCTCCGGTGGCCGCGAATATGGCGAGGGATCGCTCCATGGATGTGGCAGGGCACGGACATCGGCACGTCTGGCTCATGGGTCAACCCGGATGCTGGCATCGGCGGCACAGCATCTGTTCATGACTGCCATCACGTGCGACCTGCCCAATGCCGAGCTCGCCCGGCAACGCGGCATGGTCGTCGGGTCTGGCGCGCAATGCTTGCCGGGAGCATCCGCCAATCGGTGCATGCGAGCGATCCCGCCTATCCTCTGCCAGCCGATGGTCGGGGGCGATGTCACGGAATGCGGGTTCGCCATAGTGCGGCTGCAGGCGCCTGGGCCGCTGCGGCAGGTGCGTGCCGTCGCGGCGTGCGCATCGAGCACGGCAGCCGTGCTGCGGGCGATGTGCCGCAGCCAAGGATGACGTTCAGATGATCCGTGGGTATGCTCCGCGGCCGGCGGTGCTCTGCCGCGCGTGACGCATGCCCGCGTGGTCGGGTATCGTCGCTGCCATGTCCTGCAGTTGGCCAGGCCACAACGTTGACGCAGCCCTGCGCCTGCCCTGGCGCAGTTGACGCCGCTGGCGACATCCGGGATACTGCACCGCAACACCGTGCAGCGATGTCAATCCGAGAGGACTCCATGGCCAAAGAAGGAATCACGCCACGCGCACAGGACTATTCCCAGTGGTACCTCGATATCGTCCGACAGGCTGACCTCGCCGATTACGCCGAGGTCGTGCGGGGATGTATCGTCTTCAAACCGACTGGATATGCCATCTGGGAAGGCATTCAGCGTGGGCTCGACGAGCGCATCAAGGCGACTGGCCACGTGAATGCCTACTTTCCGCTGCTCATTCCGAAGAGCTTCCTCATGCGCGAAGCCGAACATGTCGAGGGGTTTGCGCCGGAGGTTATCGAAGTTACACGCGGTGGCGGCGAGGAGTTGACCGAACCCTACGTTGTGCGGCCGACGTCTGAAACCATCATCGGCTACTTCTATGCGAAATGGGTGCGCTCGTGGCGCGATTTGCCGCTTCTGATCAACCAGTGGGCGAATGTCATGCGCTGGGAAATGCGCACACGCCCGTTCTTGCGCACTGCCGAATTTCTCTGGCAGGAAGGGCATACTGTTCATGCAACTGAGCAAGATGCTGAACGTGAAACACTGATGATTCTCAATGATGTGTATACCGATTTTGTTGAGCAAGAGATGGCCATTCCGGTTATTCGTGGCATAAAGACTGAGCGAGAGAAATTCCCTGGAGCATTGCGATCGTACTGTATTGAAGCGATGATGCAGGATGGAAGAGCGCTCCAGGCTGGAACATCGCACAATTTAGGGCAAAACTTTGCTCGTGTCTTCGATATTACATTTACCGATCAAAATAACACAATACAGCACGCATGGACAACGAGTTGGGGTGTGAGTACACGGTTGATCGGCGCATTGATCATGGCGCATTCTGATGATGATGGATTGATCATCCCGCCGCGTCTTGCGCCAACACAGGTCGTTGTTGTGCCGATTTATCGTAATGACGCCGAACGAACCATAGTAATGGAGGCAGTTCAGAGAATTACTGCTTTATGGCGTGGAAAACTCAGATTTCGCATTGATGATCGAGACAATCTCACTCCTGGATTCAAATTCAATGAATGGGAGCTCAAGGGAATCCCTGTACGCATCGAGATCGGACCGCGCGATGTCCAGCAAGAGACTGTAGCGATTGCTCGTCGCGATATTCCTGGTCGGCCAGGTAAGTCTTTCGTGAGTCAGAATGGACTCCTTGAGCGAATTGAAGCATTGTTGAGTGAAATCCAGCAGAGCTTGTTCGATAGAGCGTTGGCATTCCGTGATGCTCATATGTTCGATGCAACGACCTATGATGAGTTGATTGCGCACGTTGATCATGGATTCGTGCGATGTTATTGGGCAGGCAGCACCGAAGACGAGAAGCGCATCCAGGAAGAAACACGCGCGACTATTCGATGTATTCCCCTGGATCAACCGACAGAAGCGGGTCGATGTGTGCTCACGGGCACTGAAACCACACAACAAGTCATCTTCGCACGGGCATACTGAGCGTGGCAGGCGCCTGGCGGATGCACCTTGTTGTGGGTCCGCCAGCAACGCCGCGCTGTGGACGCCCTGCATCGTGCGGCAGATACAGCTCGGCAGTCGCTGCTGAGTCGTCGATCCCGGGCATCACCGCATCCCGGTCGATCGTGTGGCATGATCACCGATGAGGCGCGGCGGACCCGGTGCCGATGGTTTCTGAAGCCTGATCGGGGCTGAACGTGCCCCATGATGCTGCAGCGTATCCCGGCCGGGAAGTGCACCGCAGTTGGTAGTCCGGGTGCCGAGGATCGTACCGGCCAGATCATACCGGTCGCGTGCCTCTTCGCGTACTTGCTGCACCTGCAGCATTGTTGCGCACTCGTGCCGCAGAGCACTGCCGTGTCGTCGGCAGGCATCGATCATCACCGAAGCATCAACCTGTCGGCCATCGCAGCATCTGCCGAGGCCAGCCGCATCCGGCGGATGATCGCCACGCTGCGAATCTGTATGCGGCTGGCAGGGTGCGCGGGCGTAGCGTAGCGCCGACAACGCATGGCCCACGCCGAACTGCATCGTGCCGCTCGCACGTTTCGTCGGCTCGATGGCCATACCGACACGCCGGCCGCCGGCGCATGCCGACAGGTCGCTGCCACCGCCGGAACCCGGCTCTGCGGCGGTGCACTGCCGTCAAGTCCCATGTCGAGGGTCCGTGCCGACCACACCCGTCACGTCCCTGCCCTTGGCGCGGTAGACACAGACGAAGGCAGTGCGCCACGCGACGGACATGGTGGCGCCGCAAACGCGGGGGATGTCATGAAGCGCTTCACGCCACGGGCTCCTGGTGGAATTCGGCTGGGTATTTACGATTCGCATGCCTTGTTTCGTCACGGGCTCCGTTGGCACTGCGCGCACGTGGGGCATATTCAGGTCGTCGAGGACGCCGAGCCGCCGCAGCCACTCGACGCGTGGCTGGCAGCGATCCGGGTCGATGTGGTGTTGCTTGATGTTGCACACACGCTTCCCGATGTCGCCGGCAGATCGCCTGCGCCTGCGGCAAGGTGCCGTTGGATCGCGCTCAGCGATACTGATCATCGAACGACGCTGCTCCGTGCGGCTCATGCCGGAGCGATGGCAATCCTGACGCGTGACACCGCACCGGACACCATCACGCAGACGATCGAGCGAGTCGCATGCGGCGAGCGACTGATTGCCGAGAGCCTGGCGCAGTGCACCGACACGGTTGAGGAAGTGTTTCACCGTAGCCGCATCGGATCGACGGTCGCTGACCCAACCGATCTCACCACGCGCGAACTTGAGGTCCTGGACTGCCTGGCGCGTGGCCAGACTACGGCCCAGATCGCGACCGAACTCATGATCACGACTCAAACCGTCAAGAATCACGTGTCTTCGATCATGAACAAGTTGTCGGCGTCCGACCGGGCCATGGCCCTGCTGGAAGCAGTTCGTCGTGGATGGATCAGCCTGGACTCGACGGCTCGACCGGTGGTGCATCTTGCCGAACGTCGAACATCCTACGCCGCTGGCTTGGCACGTCGTCGTCGGATCGCATTGATGCGCCGACGATCATGATGGTGGCATTGTGTGCGTCTGCGCTGTCTGGTATATCGTCGACCATACCCGACACTCGTTGCTCGCCAGTCGGCACCGTGTTCATCGGGGCGGCAGCTCCTGCATCACCGACGCAGCCGAAGCAGTGCGCTCACGATGGCGGAGCCAGACGCCACTCACGCCAGATGCTGGCCACCATCAACCGGGAGTATCACACCGGTGATGTAGGGGGCCGATGCCAGAAACAGGGCAGCAGATGCGATATCCTCGGCGGTGCCCCAGCGCTTGAGCAGTGTGCTCTGCGCTGGCCCACTCTGATGATCGTCCTGCCAGTCATCGGGTGGCAGCACCGGGCCGGGAGCGATGCCGTTCACGCGCACGTCGGGAGCAAGTTCGCGTGCGAGTGCGGCAGTGAGTGTGGCGACGCCGCCCTTGCTCACGAGGTACGGCGTATAGTGGCGCCATGGCCGATGGATACCGATGTCTGCGATGTTGATGATCGCACCCCGACGCTGTCGCAGCATCGGCGCAGCCCGCTGTGCCACAAAGAACATGCTGCGCAGATTGGTGTGGTGAAGGGCATCCCACTGCTCGACGGAGACCGCCCCCAGGGGCGTTGCGCCCCAGATACCCGCATTGTTCACCACCACATCGAGCGCTCCGGCAAACTCGAGGGTTGCATCGACGACCCGCTCAGCGCTGGCCACGTCGGCCAGATCGCCCGCGACCATCGCAGCGCGAGCGCCGCAGTCTGTCAATGCCGCTACCGTCTCGGCTGCTCCTGCTGCAGACTGATGGTAGTGAATCATCACCGTCGCACCGCGTGCGGCGAATGCCAGTGCGATCGACCGCCCCAATCGTCGTGCCCCGCCAGTGACCAGTACCACGCGCTCGCGCCAGTCCATCACATGCTCCGATCATACGCCCCGCCAGACGCTACGATTGCGGCCAACGCGCCGGATGCACCATTGGCAGTTGCAGCCAATTGCGGTGCAGGCGACGTCAGCGGGTGGTGTCATCACCCTGCGGCACAGCCGCGCCGAGCGCGCCCATTCGCGCCGCCGCACCTTCCCCTCCCCCGTCGCAGCGCGACACCCTTCGCTCCCATGCGGGCAGCCGGCAATCCCCAGGGCATCTTCCTCGTCACGAGGCGCGTGCCCGAGCCTGGGGCCTCGCGCGTGACGCGAGAGCGAGCGTACCGCGCGGGTCCGCGAAGGCCCAGCCGGTCACGTGAGCGCACCCCCGGCGCGCTCACTCGTCCGACGAGGCAGCACATTCCAGGCCATCGCACGCCTCGCCCCCCGGTCCATGGGCTCGTCGCCTGTGCTGGCGCGACGAACCAACCTGGCCGCCCGCCAACGTACGCTCACCGCGACGGCAGGCCGTTGGCGCTTTCGCTGCTGACGTTGCGCCCTGGCGGGACCCCGGGGCACACGCTGTCGCCAGCTTGCCTGTGCTATAATCGGGCTGATGATGCGGCGAAGTCGAGGCTGGTGTATGGTCAACGTCATCGATATACTCTTCGTCGCGCTGTTGTTGGCCGGCATGGCCGTTGGTTTTCTGCAGGGTGTCATCCGGCTGACGATTGCGATCGTCTCGCTGTATGTTGGCATTATCCTGTCGAGCCTGTATTTTCAGCTCATCGGCGAGTGGGCCCGAACACAGTTCGCCATGAATCTTGACGTCGCCCAGATCATCACATTCGGGGTACTGGTCGTCGCAGCGACTGCTGTTCTGGTTGCGGCGATGAGCTACACGTTTCACTACTACGCACACATTCCGGAGTCGGCTGTCATCGTCGATCGCGGTGGCGGCGCATTGCTCGGCTTCATATGGAGCTGCATGGCACTCGCATTGTTTGCCGCGGTCCTGTCAGCGCTCTTCGTGTATCGCAACCCGGCGATCGTCGCCGAGCTCCAGCTCGCCAGGGCACTTCAGACGCAGATCCGCGAATCTGATTTGGTGGATTATTTCGTTCAGAACGTGTTGCCGTTGCTGCACCAGTCCGTACGACCACTGCTGCCCGAGGCGGCAGGGATGATCTTTCAAGGGCAATGAACCGATGGCGATCGCATCTCAGACGCTCGAGACTCTGGAGTACCCCGCGATCCTGGCGCAACTCGCGCGCCACACCGCATTCGCACTGTCGCGCGAACTCGCCCTGGCACTCACCCCAAGCCACGACGTGGTCGAGATCCGCCGGCGCCTGCGACTGACACGCGAAGCGCGCCGCCTGCTCGACGACCACAACGACGCGACCATCGGCGGGGCGCGTGATATTCGCGGTGCGCTGGGCCGGGCGCGTCTGGGGGGCAGCCTCGATGCGCCGGTATTTCTCGACATCGCGGCGACTCTCTCGAGCGGTCGGCGCCTGCGCGGCATCATTCTGCGCGGCGATCCGCTGACCTACCCGGCGTTGCGCGAGCTCGCCGGCGAGTTGCCAGTGCTCCCCGAGCTCGAAGATCGCATCGCACGCACCGTCGGTGAGGATGGTGCCGTGCTCGACAGTGCCAGCCCAGTGTTGGGGCGGCTGCGCGCCGAAGTGCGCATCGCGTACAACCGGCTCCACGAGCGATTGCAGAGCATGCTCAGCTCATCGCTCGCCGAAGCACTCCAGGAGCCGATCATCACTGTGCGCAATGGGCGTTACGTCGTACCCGTCAAAGCGGCACAGCGTCGGCTCATCCGCGGCCTGGTACACGATCAATCCGCAAGTGGCGCGACGCTGTACGTCGAACCACTGGCGACTGTCGAGCTGAACAACCGCTGGCGCGAGCTACAACTCGCCGAAGAGCAGGAAGTCGCCCGGGTGCTCGCCGAACTCTCGGATGTGATCGGCGCCCATGCGGTGCCGTTGTCGCGCGGCCTGGAAGCGATCGGCCAGTTGGACCTGGCGTTCGCGCAAGCACGCTACGCGGCCGTGCTCGACGCCGTCGAGCCCGAGATCGTGACCGCCGACGAACTTGCCGCCGAAGCAGCTTCCGGTGCGCCATCGCGCCCGCCACTCCAGTTCAGGCGGGCGCGCCACCCGCTCATCCCGCGTGGTGCGGTCGTCCCGATCGATCTGCACCTGGGCGGCGACACGCGGCTGTTGCTGATCACCGGCCCAAACACTGGTGGCAAGACGGTCGCACTGAAGACGACCGGGCTGCTGGTATTGATGGCCCAGAGCGGGTTATACGTGCCGGCCGCCGAGCCGTCGCGATCGCCGGTCTTCGGGCAGGTCTTCGCCGACATCGGTGACGAGCAGAGCATCGAACAGAGCCTGTCGACGTTCTCGTCGCACATGACGAACATCATCAGCATCTTGCGGGCACTCGATGCATCACCAACCGATGGCGTCACGGTGGCAGCACCGCCGGAGCCAGCCCCCGACGGCGACCAGCTTGAGCGACTGGCCAACTGGCGGCGCGTCGCCCCGGGTGAGTGGGCACCGCTGGCACCGCTGCATGCCGAGCCGTTGCCAGCGCTGGTGCTGCTCGACGAACTGGGTGCCGGGACTGATCCGCTCGAAGGTGCGGCGTTGGCGCGGGCGATCATCGAACGCCTGCTC
>CAIQIY010000339.1 GCA_903871975.1 uncultured Chloroflexota bacterium
GCGCTGATCGGTGGCATCGACAACGAGCTGCGTCTCGGGGTTCAGCTGTTGCAGCAGGGCTTCACCAACAGCAATGCCACCGTGCTGGCCACGCTCAATGGCGATCGGCTGGCGCTTCTGATGCGCCAACCACCCGTGCAGGATTTCGAGCCCACCAACCTGTTCGCCCAGGTCTATCAGAGCGACGGGGTTCGCGTGGCGACTTCGCCCAATCTGGCGCTGCCGCTCGATCTTGATGCGGCGGTGTTGCAGCGCGCCCTCGCGGGCGAGACGCTCATCGTGACGGCCATACGCGATGGCTATCCGCTGCGCGAACTGGTCGCGCCGTTGCGCCTCGATCAGCGGATCGTCGGCGTGCTGCATGTCGCACGCTCGCTGCGTGCAACCGAGCGCGCCTCGACGCTGTTGCTGTACGCGTTCGGTGTCGGTGGTGTGCTGGTGCTGCTCGCGGCTGCCCGCGGTGGCGCCTGGATCACCAGCGAGGCGTTGCGCCCGATCGATGAGATCGCGGCCACGGCGCAGAGCATCGTGCGTGCCGAGGATCTCAGCCGCCGTGTGCCGGTCCCTGCCGCACAGGACGAATTGCAGCGGCTGAGCGTGACGGTGAACGAGTTGCTCGAACGTCTGCAGTTGCTCTTCGATGGCCAACGCCGCTTCGTTGCCGATGTCTCGCATGAGTTGCGGACGCCATTGGCGGCGATGCGTGGCAACCTCGACATCCTCGCGCGTGGCGCCGCGCGCGATCCCGAATTGCTGGCCGAATCGATTGGCGATATGCGCCGCGAAGTTGCCCGGCTGATCCGGATGACCAATGATCTGCTCTTGCTGGCGCGGCGTGAAGCGGGCATCGAGCTGCGCCGCGAGCCTGTTGAGCTCGAATCGCTGATCCTTGAGGTTCACCGCGAGCTGATGCCATTGGCCACGGGCGTCGAGTTGCGCATCGGCGACGAGGACCAGATTGCGGTTGTGGGGGATCGCGATCGGCTGAAGCAGGCGCTGCTCAATCTCAGCGTCAATGCACTGCAACATACGCCCGCAGGCGGCAGCGTGACCCTGTCGCTCGCCCGCGAGCAGGATTGCGCGGCGCTGATCGTCAGCGATACCGGCGTCGGCATCGCCGCGGCCGAGTTGCCGCGGATCTTCGATCGCTTCTACCGTGCTGATCAGTCGCGCAGCCGTGATCGCGGTGGCGCCGGGCTGGGGTTGGCGATCGTGCGCTGGATCGCCGAAGCCCATGGTGGTGCGGTTCGGGTGGCGAGTACCCCGGGCGTCGGTACGACGTTTACGCTGCTCATCCCGTGTACGCCGCCTACCGTGTGAGGAGTGCGATGCGCTGCCTGACGCTGGCCGATGAGGTCGTGCCTGCGGTGTATAGCCTCAATGCCCGCGAACGGTTCGCGGGTGTCACGTGTGTGCTGGCGTGTGGCGATCTGCCGTACTACTATCTCGAGTTCATCGTGACGACGCTGGCGGTGCCGTGTCTGTATGTGCCGGGGAACCATGATCGCCCCGAGCAGTCGAGTACCGGCGAGGTGCTGTTCGAGCCGCGCGGCTGTACGTCGCTGCATGGGCGCGCTGTACGCCTCGGTGGCCTGTTGTTCGCTGGCGCCGGCGGGAGCCTGCGCTACAACCAGAGCTCTGGTGCCCAGTACACCGAACACGAACAGATGCTGCGCCTGTTGCGCCTGACTCCGGCGTTGCTGCTCAATCGGGCGCGCTATGGGCGCTACCTCGATGTGCTGCTCACGCATGCGCCGCCACACGGGATCCATAATGGTCCGGATCGGCCCCATGCCGGCTTTCATGCGTTTCGCTGGTTCATGCGGCGCTTTCGGCCACGCTACCTGATCCATGGCCACATCCACCGCTCCTATGGCTTCAGCCCGATATTCGAGACGCGCCTCGGCCCAACTCAGGTGATCAACACCGCTGGTCATCGCGTCATCGATCTTCTTGCCGCATCCAGGATGCGGAGATCTATGGATAGCACGCTCTATGACTGATTCATCATGGATGTCGGCACAGGCGCGCCTGGCATTTGATCAGGCCCGACGTCGTGCAGTGATCGAGACGGTCCTCGATCTGCTGCGCGGTCGCTCACATGAGATGCTCTCATTCGATGAGGTACGCCTGCGACTCAACGTTCGTGCCCAACATACGCTTGGCTTGCAGACAATTCCACTTGATCGCATCATCGGCAGCGAAGGCCGTCAGGCAGCCTTTGATCGGCGTTTCCTGCCGCTCTCGGCGGCGCTCAAGGCGCGTTGGGTGCGCGTCGACGAAGCGATGCAGCGCGATGTGCCACTGCCGCCGATCGATGTCTACAAGATCGGTGAGCTGTACTTCGTGCGCGATGGCAATCATCGTGTGTCAGTCGCCCGACAGCGTGGCCAGATCGACATCGATGCCTATGTCACCGAGCTCGTCATCGATGTGCCGCTTGACTCGGCGCTTTCGGCGCGCGAATTGTTGTTGAAAGAGGAATACAGCGATTTTCTCGAGTGGACTCGCCTGAATCACCTACGGCCAGCTCAACGCATCGAGTTCAGCGAGCCAGGTGGCTATCTGGAGCTGGTTCGGCATATCAATGCGCATCGGTACTACATGGGGTGCGATCAGCAACGCGAGATCAGCCGCGACGAGGCAGTGACCGACTGGTATGACACGGTGTATGTTCCTGCCATCGAGGCGATTCGGCGCGAACGGGCACTCGAGCAGTTTCCCGGGCGCACCGAGGCTGATCTGTATCGTTGGATCATGGAGCATCGTTGGTATCTGCGTGAGCAACAGGGCGACGATCCCGGCCCCGACGTTGCAGCGGGGTCGTTCGTCGCACGTTATGGGCATCGTGATCTGCGCGAGACGTTTCTCGAAGCCTGGCGCCGGTTGTTCGCCGGTGATGCCGGCATGTAATGGTGGCATCACCGTGCATCGGGCTGATTGGGCGTCATGCCCTGCACGCAGCATGCGGTGCGCCGTGGTCGCCGGTCACGGCCACGGCGCACGGTCGTCACGGTGTGAGCAGGTCGGGATGGTGGCGGCGGGCGACGTCGGGGTGCGAGCGTAGCCGGCTCTTGAGATGATTGCGACCGATCTCGCGGAACATCGGATTGAGTGGATCGACGGTGATGCCGCGGACGCGCTCGGCGAGTGGCTCGGGCAACCGCAGCACCGGGACCGTCGAATCCAGGCGTGCGCCGAAGAAGAATGCCACCGACAGGCGCTCGCTGCCGGCTGGCGGCGTCACTACGCGATGGACATTTGCGCGCAGGTATCCGTTCGATGCCATCTCGAGTACTTCGCCAACGTTGACGATGAACGTGCCCGGAATGGGCGGCGCACTGATCCATGTGCCGTTGTGCTCAACCTGGAGCCCTTCCTGCACGTCCTGCAGCAGTACCGTCACGAATCCGCCGTCCTTGTGTGCCCCGACCCCTTGATCACTTGCGGTCTGGTCGCGCCCGGGGTAGCGGATGATCTTCATCAGATAGTGCGGTTCCGGGGTGTAGATGTCGGCGAAGGCATCGGCGTCCTGGCCGAGTGCCAACGCGAAGACACGAATGAGACGCACGGCCAGTTCGCTCGCGAAGGCCTGGTAGGCGAGGATGACTTCGCGTAGTTCGGGCAGTGCCGCGGGCCATTGGTTGGGGCCGCGCAGCCGCGCCCAGGGCGGCGCATCGGTGGTCAGCACAGGGGCAGCGCGTTCGACGCCGAAATCCACCTGCTCGCGCCAGTCTTGCGCGCCACGGGTGTATTCCATGCCCTGGCGATTGTAGCCGCGGAAGTGGGGCGAGTTGATCATCTCGATTGCGAGCTTGTCGGCCTCGGGAAGCGCGAAGAACGCACGCGACAGCCGCAATACGTCATCGAGCAGCTGCGGTGCAGCGCCGTGCCCGGTCACGTAGAAGAACCCCAGCTCGTAGGCGCTGGCCTGGACATCGGCGAGGAAGGCGGGGCGCTCGACGGGGTCGTCGAAGCGACGCAGGTCGAGAATCGGCAGTGTGGCGGTGGCAAGGCTCATGATGTTCCTCCATGATGTGATGGCTGCACGTGTGGGTTGGGACCGGGCGGTGCGCGCGTCAGCCGCGCGCGATCATCGCCGCCGTCGACGATTTCTGGCGTATGCTGGCAAAACAGTCATGCGGCGTGATGCGCTCATCGTGCGGTCGGTATGCCTGGATCGCTGCATCCCACTGGTACTCCTCGTGGTGATGACCGTCGGCGATGGCGCCGACGACTGCACAACAGCGCGTGATGTCGTCGGCGGTGGTGCCGAGGCCGATGCTGGCGCGCACCAGCCCGCGCCCCGACACGTCGCACCGGGCATCCTCACCGGTGAGTGCTGCCACGTACGGCTGGGCGCAGAATGCCCCGACGCGCACCGCGATCCCGGCCTCGTGGCTCAGGATGGCGGCGACGAGGCGCGGATCATGGCCAGCGACGCTGAATGGTACCACGCCCAACCGCGCCGCGCTGCGGCTGGGGTCGCCATCGCCATGAATGACGACCTGCGGGATGGTGGCGAGCCCGCGCAGCAGCTGGGCGGTGCGTGCGTGCTCGTGCGCGGCGATGCGCTCGTACCCGAGGCGCTGCAGCTCGAGCAGTGCCCCGGCGAGTGCCACCGCACCGACCAGATTCGGCGTGCCAGCCTCGTCGCGCGCTGGCGCATCAGCCCACTCGATCGTGTCGTGGGTCACTCGGCGGACGACGCCGCCGCCGACGTGTTCGGGCTCGCCGCCGGCGAATGTGTCGCGGCGGCCGATGAGGACGCCGGCACCGTACGGCGCGTAGCATTTGTGCCCCGAGAAGGCGATATAGTCCAGGTGCGTCGGATCGGCGAGTTCGCCCATGCGGATGGGGCGATGCGCTGCGAGTTGCGCTGCGTCGACGGCGATTCGGGCGCCGACGGCGTGTGCCTCGCGTGCGAGCCAGGCGATGTCGGGCAGAACGCCGGTGACGTTGCTGCCGCCGGTGACGGTGAGCAGCCGCACGCGGCCGGCGTGCTGCCGCAGCAACCATGCGGCGTGAGCCAGGTCGGGCGCGCCGCGCGCGTCGCAGCGGATGCGCTTGAGCTGCGCGCCACGACGCCACGGCAGATCGTTGGCGTGGTGCTCGAGCGCGGTGCTGATGACGACGTCGTCGGCACCGAGAGCGAGGCGGTGCGCCAGCCGATTCAATGCCCAGGTAGTGTTGCTGCCGAAGATGACGACATGCTCTCGCTCGTTGGCACCGACTGCGGTGGTGACGATCGCGCGCGCATCCTCGTAGGCGCGGCTCGCGATCCGCGACAGATGTCCGTCGCCACGGTGGACACTGCCGTACCAGTCGAGGCATTCCCCGACCAGCTGCCTGACGGCACGCAGCGGTGGTGTGGTGGCGGCATGGTCGAGGTTGATCGCATGGGCGCTGTGCCCACCACGCACGCGGATCATGGGCGCAATACTGATGGCGTCGTCGAACGGGCTGGTGGCGCTGTCCATCGGTTCCTCGCGTCGCTGTGATGCCCGTCGCTCACCAGGAGTCGCTGCCCCGCCCGCCGTGTCGCGCCGACGCCCCTTCCATGGTGTATGGAAGGGGCGTCGATCCAGGCGCGCCCGCTCATCTTCCAGTCGCTGCTGCCGGATTTGGCACCATCATCGTGGTTGCCGAGGCTTCGTCGGGCCGGTCCCTCCACCTCTCTGGATAAGCGTTGTGCATCTTGAATTGTCAATGCTCTGTATATAACAAACATTGCAATAATTGTCAAGTATAGTTCCGCCCAACCGAGTGTCATCGCCTGGTGCGGCAGCATGCGGGTATAATCATCGGCAGCCAGCATGCGAGCGAGCAGCCGGCCAGACGAACAGCGACACGCGAGGAGGTGAGCGATGGAGCACGACCGCGGGACGAGGCCGTTCTGGCTGGACATCGAGCGCCCCGCGTTCGGGGCGCTGGAGCGGCCCATCCGGGTCGATGTCGCGATCATCGGCGCGGGGATCGTCGGGCTGAAGCTGGCGCGCGTGCTGGCGCGCCACGGGGCCCGGGTCGCCATCCTCGAGGGCGCGCGGGTCGGCGAGGGGGCTTCGGGGCGCAACCAGGGCACGATCAATCGCGGGCCGAGCCCGGGATACGGCGAGCTGACGCGGCGCCATGGGCGCGCGACAGCGCGGCGACTGTGGCAGCTCGGCGACGAGAATCATCATCTGATCCGCGAGCAGCTGGCCGAGTACGCGATTGCCTGCGACTACCAGCGCGATGGCATGGTCTCGCTGGTACGTCAGGACCTGGCGGGATGGCAGGCGCGTGCGGCGGCGTGTCGCGCGGAGTACGAGCTGCTGCGCGAGGATGGGTTTGCCGTGAGCTGGCTCGATGAGCGGGTGGTCTGCGACATCACGGCGGCGCCGGCCGGCACCTATGTGTGTGGCATGATCGATCACAGTGATGGCCAGTTCCACAGCGGCCGCTACGTCATCGGGCTGGCCCAGGGCATCGCGCGCACGCCCGGCGTGGCGCTGTTCGAGGGCGTGCGGGTGCGCGCCGTGCGGCGCACCGGCAGCGTAACACGCCTCGACACCGATCGACACGCGGTCGATGCGCCGACGGTGGTGCTGGGGACGAATGCGCTGGCACCACAGCTCGTGCCTGGCCTCGAGCGTGCGATGCGCGCCGAGCGTGGTCAGGTCATCGTCACCGCACCGCTGGATGCCCGCCCGTGTCGTGGCAGTTTCGGCACCTCACTGGCCTGGTGGCGCGAGATCGACGCAGGTGGCGGGCGCTGGCGCCTGCTGTTCGGCGGCGGCCGTGAGCGCGACGAGCCCGACAGCCTGTTCCCGCAGTTTGATGCGCGTGGCGAGGCGCATGCAGCGCTCGAACGCGATGGCTTCGCGGCGTCGTCGGCACATCAGCAGCGCCTCGATGTGCAGCTGGCCAGATTGTTCCCCGCGCTGGCGGGGGTGCCGATCACCCATCGCTGGGGCGGGCTGCAGTCATTCACGGCCGATGGCCTGCCGCTGGTCGGTTGCCTCGACGCCGAACGCCAGATCCATGGCGTCGTCGCGCTGTGCGGCCGCGGCAACTGCCACAGCGATGTCGCCGCCGAGCATCTCGGTGCGCGGCTGTGTGGCGTGCAAGGCCCGGCCTATGCAGACCTCTTCGATGAGCTGTGTGCGGTGGATCGCGCCAGCGCGCGCTGGCCGGCATGGCGCAGCACCTACAGCCAGGCGCCGGTCGGCGCCGATGGGCGTGCCAGCCCATGAGTGCGGTGCGCGCGCATCGGCGTGCCCACATCACATGTCGTCGGCGCGCGGTGCGACGCGAATCTCGATGCGTTCCTTGTGCCGCCCAACATTCCGGCGCCGCAGCGTGATTGCCCCGACCTCACCCGTGCGTCGCACGTGGGTGCCAGCGCAGGCCACCCGGGCGAATCCCGTGATCTGCCAGAAGCGGCGTTCGGTGGCATCATCGCTGTAGCCCGTGATGATCGGGACATCGGCGAGGACGAGCTGCGTCGCCTCGGCAGCCAGCTCTGGCAGCAATGGTGCCACATTCTCGGGCCAGACGACATCGATGCGGGCATGGTCGGCGCTGATGTGCGCGCCGATGCGTGTGGCTGTCGGCAGACGCCGCATCGCCAATTCGAGGACCAGCTCGGCGGCGAAGTGCAGGCGCATCAGGCGGTAGCGCCGTGCCCAATCGATGGTGAGCGCAACTGCTGCGCCGGGGGACAGCGCGTGCGACGGTGGCAGGGTGTACCAGATGACATCGGTGTCCCAGCGCGCATCGCCGACCACATGGCCGCCGATCGTGCCGTGGTCGCGCTCCTGCCCCCCACTGAACGCGAAGATGATGCTCTCGACCAGTGCGACCTCGGCTCCCTGCACGGCCGCCACGGTGGTATCACAGCGGTCGAGATACGGATCGTCCCAGAAGCGTTTCACCGTCATCGCCGGCTCTCCGCGCGCTCGGGCATCACGCCAGGTGTGGCGGCTCCATCGCCCGCCAGCGGCTCGCCTGCTCGTAGGCCGCGCCAACGCGCAGGACCAGCGCTTCGCTCCATGCCGGCCCCACGATCTGCAGCGCCACCGGCAGCCCTGCCACCAGCCCCATCGGCAGCGACAGCGCCGGCACGCCGGCGAGGTTGAACGGCGCGGTGAAGTGGGTCATGCGGGGTGCGATGGTGACCATCGATGCGCCATCGCGCATGGGCGCCACCACCGGCATCGTCGGCGTGAGCAGCAGATCGACCTGCTCGAACAGCGTATCGAGCTGATGCCGCCAGCGCTGCTGAGTGCAGCGGGCCGCGGCATAGGCGGGCCCGCTGGTCGCCGCGCCGCCCTGCATGCGGGTCAGCACATCGGCGCCAAAGCGCTCGGGCGCATCGCGCAGCCGCTCGTGGTGCAGCGCGGCGGCATCGGTCGTGATCATCAGCGCATTCGCGGCGCGTGCCACACCGGCATCGTGCAGTGCCACCTCGACGATCGTCGCACCGAGCGCACGCAGCACCTGCACCGCCTCGTCGAATGCTGCCATGATCGGCGGCTCGGCGTCGCGAAAGTGATCATCGGTCGCCACCGCCAGCCGCAACCCGGCCACGCCGTCGCCCAGCGTGGGGCTCGTGGCCGTGAACGGCTGGCGCGCCGACCACGGATCGGCAGCATCATGGCCGGCGATCGCATCGAACAACAGTGCCACGTCGGCCACCGTGCGGGCCATCGGTCCGGCATGATCCAGATTCCAGCTGAGTGGCAGCACGCCGCGCACGCTCACCCGGCCGAAGGTCGGCTTCAGGCCCACCACACCACACAACGCCGCGGGCAGGCGAATGCTGCCGCCGGTATCGCTGCCGAGCGATGCCGGACACATCGCGGCGGCCAGGGCTGCGGCCGAACCGCCCGACGAGCCGCCCGCCACGCGACGCACATCCCAGGGATTGGCAACATCGCCATAGTGCGGATTCTCGTTGGTGATGCCCAGCGCCCACTCGTGCATGTTCAGCTTGCCGAGCAACACCATGCCGGCAGCGAGCAGCCGTTGCACGATCGCGGCATCCTGCTCGGGCACCCAGTCGGCCAGAAAGCGCGTTCCACCAGTAGTGCGCACGCCCGCCGTCTGGTAGAGGTCCTTGAGTGCGAGCGGCAGCCCGTGCAATGGTCCGCGATCGATGCCGGCACGCAACTCGTCATCGCGTGCGCGGGCCGTCGTACGCGCCTGTTCGGCAGTGATGGTGATGAAGCAATTGAGCAGCGGATCGAGGCGGCTGATCCGCTCAAGGTACGCATCGGTGAGGGCGAGCGACGTGAGTTCGCCCGTGCGCAGCAGCGTACCAGCCTGCGCCAGGCTCAGGTGCGTCAGGTCAATCGGCATGGCATCCTCTCAGTTGGTCAGGCCGAGCCAGGCCGCGCGGGCGGGGTCGTCGGCGATTGCGCCTGCGACCGGCACGAGCCGCAGTCGTTCGGCAGGCGCGGCGCCGAGCTCGACCACGCGTTGCAGCAGGGTGTCACGGCGGAACAGGCTGAACGTCACCTGGTGTCCGGCGCGGCGTTCTCCGAGCCGGGCGCGCAGTCGTTCCTCGTCGATGCGTACACCATCGAGTGCGATCAACTCATCGCCGGCGTAGATCCCCGCTGCCGCGGCGGGCGCATCGCTGCGGACGCTCTGCACCATCAGCCGGCCATGCTGCGCCTTGAGCGTCATGCCGTGCCAGGCATGGCCGGCGTCGCTCCACTCGAGCCGGATGCCGACGCCGGCGAATGCGGCATCGTAGTCGAGCGGTGCGCAGCCTTCGACGACATCGCGGAAGAATGCACTGACGTCAGGATCGGTGGCATTGCCTTCCCTGAGCACCTGCTCGACCTCGGGCCTGATGCCGTGGTCGTCGTCGAACCCCGGGCCATCCAGCGGATAGCGCTCGAACAACAGGCGCATCACGTCATCGAGGCTGCGCCGCCCCGCCGTACGGCGGCGGATCAGCATGTCGAGCAGCAATGCCGCCAGGCTGCCTTTCAGATAGTACGAGACGCTGCTGTTGCCGCTGTGCTCATCGGGCCGGTAGTACTTGATCCAGGCATCGAAGCTGCTCTCGGCCAGGCTCTGCAGCGCTTTGCCTGGCAACGCTTCGTGTTTGATGATGTCGTCGGCGATCACCTCGAGGTAGCGCGTCGGCGTGATCAGGCCGGCACGCACCAGCAGCAGGTTGTCGTAATAGCTGGTGATGCCCTCCATCACCCATAACTGGCGCGTGTAGTTCTCGCCACGATAGTCGAATGGGCCGAGCGGCTTCGGTCGGATGCGCTTGACATTCCAGACATGGAAGAACTCGTGCGCCGTGAGGCCGAGGAAGCGCTCATACCGTCGTTCGGGCTGAAAGCCCCAGCGGTCGTACAGATTGACCACGCTGTTGCGATGCTCGAGGCCGCCGTAGAGCCCGTCGGCGAGCAACACGATGAACACGTACCGACGATACGGCAGCCCGCCGAACAGGTCACGCGCAGCCATGACGATCCGCCGACTGTCGGCCACGATGCGTGCCTCGTCTTCGTTGCCGCTGCCCCACACCGCGATCTCGTGTGGCCGGCCATCGACCTCGAAGTGCAACAGGCGATGTGTGCCACACTCGAACGGTGCATCGATGAGTGTGTCGTAGTCGTCGGCGACGAACCAGCCGTCGCGCGCGTCGAGACCGGTGGTGACGCGCCATCCTGCCGGTGCTTGCACCTGCACGCGATGCTGCGCTGACTCGCGCCCCGCCAGGGCCATGCAGACACATGCTGGGTTGAAGAACCCGTGGCTGTCATCGAGATGCGCCGTGCGTACCGTCAGATCAAACGCGTATACCCGATACTGCACGCGTAGCATCGCGCCTGGCCGCGTCGTTATCACCCAGCTGTCTTTGGCGGATTTGTGCCATTGTGCTGGCTCGTCATCGCACCACGCCGAAAATTGCTGTACGTGCCGCGCATACTCACGGACCATGTACGAGCCAGGTGTCCATGTTGGCAGGCGTGCAGTTGTTTCGTGATCGACCGATAATCCTTCAAGAGTCACATGATAGCAATGATTATGAGGATCATCGATGGTAATGGTATATGAAGTAGTCATTCACTGCTCTTTATGCTGATTGCTTCGTTGTTTCGCAATTTCAACAAATACCAAACAGGTATAGCAATCTCTGATTCAATAATTGCACTATCACGCAGCATTGATGTATATGGTTGCAAGCAGATCTGCACGCTTATCATAGCACGAAACCATCGGGACACCGCATGCCCATCCTGGCGCTGGGGCTGACATGCGGAAGGTGCACGCGATGCGCACAGCCTGGGCGTTTGCCGCCGGAGGCTGCCGGCAATCAGTGTGATGCACGCACGCCGTCGCCACCGTGTGATTCGGGCCGGCATGCGATGCGCGATCTCGGGCGGCGCCAGCACGGTCAGGGGCGCAGCCGACAACCGGCCGGTATCCGGCAATGGCAGGCCACCGACGAGACGGACGCCCGATGCGGGACATCGGCGTGCCGATGCAGACTGGACGCCGGGCCCCGCCGACGATACCGGCAGGGCGTTCACTCGCCGACCGCTGCTCGCAGGTGGTGTATCTGCCATGTGCCGTTGTTCCACGCCAGCGCAAGCACGTCGATACGCCAATCGGGTGGTTCTGGTGCATGGGCTGTCAGGTAGTGCTGTGCCAGCGCCGCCAGGCGACGCTGCTTGACCGGCCCGATCGACTCGATGGCGCGGGTGATGTCCAGTCGTGATGCGCGCACCTCCACGAAGACCAACACCGCGCCATCGCGGGCGATCAGGTCGAGCTCACCGGCGGTGCAGCGCCAGTTGCGCGCCACGATCTCGTAGCCGCGGCGCTGCAGGTACGTCGCGGCATACGCTTCGGCGGCGCGCCCGAGCGCTCGGCGGCGATCAGTCACTCACGGGTAGATCCCGCGGATGCGCGTCGCCTGTGCGACCCGCTCCACCGCCTGCAGGTACGCCGCCGTGCGCATCGTCACCCGCCGTTCCTGGGCAGCGCGCAGCACGCTGCGGAACGCGCCGACCATCACGCGCTCGAGCTGGGCATTGACCTCGCGCTCGGTCCAGAAGAACTCCTGCAGCCCCTGGACCCACTCGAAATAACTCACCGTCACGCCGCCAGCGCCGGCCAGGATATCGGGGATGACAAACACGCCATTGCCAAACAGGATCTCGTCGGCTTCGGGCGTGATCGGTGCATTCGCCGCCTCGCCGATGATGCGCGCCCGGATCCGTGCCGCGTTCACGCCGCTGATCTGGGTCGACAGCGAGGCTGGCACCAGCACCTCAACCGGCAACTCGAGCAGTTCGCCGTGGCTGATTGGTTCGGCCTCGCGATAGCCGGCCAGCCGCCCATGATGTGCCTTGTGTGCGAAGACCGCGCCGACGTCGAGGCCACGTGGATTATGGATGCCGCCGCTGCTGTCGCTCACCGCGACAACCGTCGCGCCCATGTCGTCGAGCAGCCGCGCGACCGTCGCGCCAACCTTGCCGAATCCCTGGATGGCGACACGCGCCCCTGCCAGCGACAGGCTGAGCGCATCGGCGGCCTCGCGTACCACGTACAACAACCCGCGCGCCGTCGCCTGATCGCGGCCATGCGAGCCACCAATTTCGAGTGGCTTGCCGGTGACCACCGCCGGGACGGTATGACCGCGATGCATCGAGATCGTGTCCATCACCCATGCCATCACCTGGGCGTCGGTGCCGACGTCGGGGGCGGGAATATCGCGATCGGGGCCGATCAGGACGCTGATCTCCGAGGTGTA
>CAIQIY010000340.1 GCA_903871975.1 uncultured Chloroflexota bacterium
CGTATCCGGCGGCGCACGGCGTGAGCCCGATTCGCGCCTACAACGCCGGCTGGGACGGGCTGTCGGACCGGTTGCCGGGCGTGTCGGGGTTGCTGGCGCGATTCGGCTACACGCCATACCACCGCGAGTTGCACCTCGAGCTCGCAGCGCCATCCGGGCTGCTCCCGCCGCCGCCACCCGGTGTGCGCATCGACGACCGGGCCGTTCCGGCGGGGAGCGCCGAGCGCGCAGTCGAGGGCTGGATGGGCGACGAACGCGTCGGCGAATGCTGGTACTGCCAGCTCGACGCCTTGAGCGATGCGCCGGGCGCCACCCAGACCGGCTACATCACCTGGTTGCACGTCGAACCCCGTGCCCGGCGGCGCGGCATCGCGCGCGCCTTGCTCGGCACCGCGCTGCAGCGGCTCGTGCTGCGCGGCTGCGACCAGATCTGGCTGACGACGGCCGCCGACAACTGGGCGGCACAGCAGCTGTACGCCAGCTACGGCTTCGGCGTCGTCGACGCTTCGGTGAGCCTGCGCAAGCTGCGATCGTTGTGACCAGCGAGCCGGGAGGGGTATGGCATGGAGTGTCGGCTTGAAGCGCTGCGGGCCTATCGTGGGCCCAACCGATTCGCACCGCAGCCGCAGGTCGTCGCCTGGGTTCGTGCGCCCGACGTGAGCGTGGCCGAGTGGCGTCGCGCGATCACCGACACCGCACACGCCGTCGGGCTGGTGGTCGGCGGCGTGGTGATCGACGTAGGGCCCGAGCAGACGCTGGTGCGGTTCAGCGCCGGCGATGTCGTCATCGGCGCAGCCGTCTGCGATCTCGCAGCACAATTGTTCCGCGACGAAGTCGGGCTCGACGATTCGGCCATCACCGAGGCGGTCTGGCGCATCGGTCGCGAGCGGCGCGCGCGGCTGCCGCCGATCGCGGTGTTGCAGGTGCGCGCCGAAGCCCAGCGACGCGGCGTGCTGGTTCAGCCACATCGTGCCGGCGGATTGCTGCTCGGCACCGGGCGCCGGGGCTGGTGGCTACCACCCGAGGCCCTCACGATGGCGACATTCGATGTGGCGCGCGACATTCCGTGGCAGCACCTGGCGAATGTGCCGCTGCTCGCCGTCATCAGCGACACGCGCGGCGCGGCGCTGGCCGAGGCGCTGGCGCGGCGCGTCGAGGCGCACGGCACGACGGCGGCCGCATTGCACGTGGCGACGTTCGACGACTTCAGCCAGCTGATGAGCGACACCACCGCCGAGGTGCTGGTGTGCGCACTCGACGCAGCAGCGCTGGCAGCGCACGGCGTACCGTTCGAGCGCTGCGCCGGAGCGGTGCTGCTCGACATCGCCGCACCCCACCGCCACGACGCCGGCGTCGTGGCGCTGCTGGCCGAATCGCGCGGCATGCTGATCCTCGACGCCGCGCTGCGCGACGACGACGCACTCGACCGGCGCGTGACCGCACGCAACGTGACGGTCGTCGCATCCGACGACGCCACCGCCCGCGATGCGGCGCTCGCGCGCATGGCGGCGCATGTCTGCCGCATGGCCTGAGCCCGCCGCAGGCACGGGCAGCGCGCTACTCGGCGGCGATCGCCGGCATCCCTTTGGCGACCAGCACCGGGATCGGGCTCAACTCCAGCAGGTCTGCCGCGATATCCTCGTACAGAATGCGGCTGAGCGGGCTCTCGACGCGCTGGGCGCCGATCGCCAGCAGATCATACTGGCCCGTGTCGAGCTCTTCGAGCAGCTCCTCGAGGATCGGGCCAGCACGCCCATCGATGCGCGTCGCCACACCACGGCGCTCGAGCGTCGCCGCCGCATCGCGCAGCGTAACCGCCGCGACGCTCGTCGACGACAGGAACTGCTCGATGCTGATGCGGCGCGCGCCGAACCCCGCGAAGACCAGCGCCTCGGGCGGGATGACATGCATCAGCGTCGCCCGTGCGCCGAGCGGCGCCACCGTGCGCGCCGTGATGCTGGCTGTCTCGAAGGTGTGGAAATCACCGCCGCTGGCGAGCAGCACATGGCGGATGGGGCGCAGCTGGCCGTGGATGCGCAACACCGACGGCGCCGGGCGCGGCCCACCGGATGGCTGGCGGCCACGGGTGCCGTGATGCGACGCGGGCAGCCGTTCGAGCATCACCAGATCGTACGGCTGCTGCGCCACTGCAGCCTGGATCGCCGTCGGCTCATCGCCGTCCACGACCAGCACATCGGTCGGCAGATCGGGTGGCAACTGCAGCAGCTGGTGGGCGGCAGCCAGCTGCCCGTGGGCTGCGGCGTGCCCGCTGCTCACCAGCGTCAGGCTCTGGGCGGCGTGCTGGATGATCGGGCGAACCCAGGCGAGCACATCGTCGGCGAGCGTCGCGCCGACGTGAAACAGGACGCGCATAACCCCTCACTGTGCCGTGCGCCGCCGAAGCGGCGTACAGCCGTCACACGAATGGCCGCCCGGTCGGATCGGCGGCCGCCGGCGGTGGGCGGCACACCGCGAGGCGCACCATCTGGCTCATCCTACGGCGAATCGCGCCAGTTGAAACGTATCTACCGTGGCATATCCCAGCCGGCGGTAGAGTGCCAGCGCCGGGTTGGCGGCACGACACATCAGATACGGGTGTCGCCCGGGCCGCGCCACGGCGCGCGTCACGGCGATGGTACAGTCACCACCGCGCCGCTGGCCGCGGTACTCCGGGTGCGTGGCCACATGGCCGATCTCGCAGGCCACCGCCGTGCAAAAGCGTGTCGCCGCCATCGCCACCACCATGCCATCGACGACATGCCCGACACACGGGCCATACGCCAGGGCGCGCTCGCTCCACCCGGTGAGCCCCGCAGCGTCGGCGAGCTGCCGCAGCGCGGCGGCATGGCGCGCATCGAGCGGCTGCGCGATCGTCGCA
>CAIQIY010000341.1 GCA_903871975.1 uncultured Chloroflexota bacterium
CCGGTACCTTCAACATGATCCACCCCGACGAGGGCGTGCGTGAGCGCGGGTTCGCGGGGCTGGCCGCGATCGCCCGTGCTGCCGCACTGATGGGCGCCCCAGTCGTCACACTGTGCAGCGGCACCTGGAACACCGACTCGATGTGGCGTGCCCACCCCGACAACCAGAACGCTGCAGCCTGGGCACGATGCGAAGCCGCGATGCAGCGAGCGGCCGCGCTCGGCGAGCAGCACGGCGTCATCATGGCCTTCGAGCCCGAAGTTGCCAACGTCCTCGACTCGGCGGTGCGGGCACGGCGCATGCTCGACGCCATCGACTCACCGTGGCTGAAGGTCGTCTTCGACGGGGCCAACATCTTCCACCACGGCGAGCTGGCACAGCAACATGTGATCCTCGACGAGGCGATCGCGTTGCTCGGGCGCGACATCGTCCATGCCCACGCCAAGGATCTCGACGAGGACGGTGCTGCGGGCAAGCTGGCGGCGGGCACTGGCGTGCTCGACTATCCTCACTACCTGGCCGGGCTGCGGCGTGCCGGCTTCGCCGGGCCGCTGGTGCTCCATGGCCTTGCCGAGGCACAGGTCGCGGCGTGTCGCGCGTTCGTCGACGGCGCCTTGGCGCGTGGCTGAGCAGCCGCGGGCGCCCCCACCCCACGAATGACACAGCCCCGCCGGTTCGGCGGGGCTGTGCTGCATCGAACGCGCATCGGGCTCAGTGTGCGGCAGCCTCGTGATGGGCATGACCATGACCGGCATGCTGTTGCTGCTCGAGCAGCGCCAGGCGGTGGTCGTGCTTCGGCAACAGCGAGCGGCTCGCCAGGTTGCGCAGATACAGCGCCAACCACAGCCCGCCGATCGCCACCAGCGCCAACGGATCCAGCCAGTGGATGTGGAAGCCCGTATCGTGGTGGAATGCCGGCATGATCGTCCAGAAGACGAACACCACCTCGATGCCGATGATGTACGCTGCGACCGCGGTCAGGAAGTTGATGTTGCGCTTGGCATGGCGCGACAGCAGCAGGAAGAATGGCACAAAGAAGTGACCGAAGAACAACAGGAGTGCCAGTACTTCCCAGCCACCCTTGAAGCGATATGCGTACCAGAACGTCTCTTCGGGAATGTTGCCCGACCAGATGATCAGAAACTGCGAGAAGTTCAGATACGTCCATACCACGATGAACGCGAACTGGAACTTGCCCAGATCGTGCAGTCGATCGATCGGGATGGTATAGGGCAGCAAGCCGCGCGACGACAGAAACCACATCATCAGGATGCTGAAGGCGAACGTCGACACCAACATCCCGGCGACGAACGCCACCGGATACATCGATGAGAACCATTCGGGCTCGAGCGACATGCCCCAGTCGGTAGCTGCCAGCATCCAGCTCAATGCCAGCACGACGATGCCTGGGCCGGCGATCGTGCGCATCCGATCGCGCAAGCGCGCATCGCCGGTGCGATCACGCTCGTTCGAGGTGCGATACAGCAACAGCGCCAGACCGATCCACAGCACGAAATAGATCACCGACCGCATGATGAAGCCGGCCTGATTGAGGAACGGCGTCTTGAGCTCGATGACTTCGTATTTCGCCACGATCTTCGGATCCATCCAGGGATAGAGTGCTCCCATGCCGATGATGATCGGAATGAACAGCACCGCCATCAACGGCAGCGTCAACGCCGCCGACTCCAGGTGGCGCCGCAGCATCAGGCCCCACACGCCATCGGTGACCGACTCGATCATCAGCACCAGCAGTGCACCGAGCGCCAAAACCATCCAGAAGAAGTAGGCGAACAGGTATGAGTGAAAGAACTGGGCGCCACTGATCACGCCACCGACCACCGCCAGCAGCGCCGCGACGCCACCCACGATCAGGGCGATGCGCTGGACGCGCTGCAGCGTACCGCGAGCCGCATCGGAAAGTTCTGAAACCATGCGTTCCCCCCTGGGTCGCAGTGCGACGCCGTCAGGCAGCGTCGCATGCACTGGCTATTCGGCCGGCGGATTCTTCTGCAGCTCGCGGATGTACGCGATGATCGCCCAGCGATCCTCGACGGTCTGGATGCGCGAGCGATAGCCGTACATGATGCCACGACCATTGCTGATCACATCGAACAACTCACCATCGGGCATCGCGACGATCCGCGGATCGTAGAACGATGCCGGCTTGGGGTTGAACTGCGGATAGACCGCGGAGCCTTTGCCATTGCCCACCCGGCCGTGACACACCGCACAATAGATCGCGAAGCGCTCCTCGCCGCGGCTGAGCAGCTCGGGCGTGACGGTCAGCGGATTGCTCGGCACGTACGCACCCTCGGGCATGCCGCCGACGCGCCCAGTCGCCACCTCATCGAGGCGCGTCGCGCCACGGGCGACCGTATTCTCGACCAGCGGTCGCTGGGCGGCGCCGTCGGCGAAGAAGTCGCTCTGCTGCAACGGCTTGTACTTGGGCTGGTCGTACATCTCGAGGTGGCACGCTGTCGTGAACCAGAGCAGACAACACGCCACCAGAGCGAACTTCGTGAAGCCGGCAGGCGTCGGCCGCCGACGATGGGCTGTCATGCGCAACATCACGGCTCCTCAGTTGTCGACGCGCGAGACGGCCTGCGCGCCCAGTCCCTCGAGGAAGCGCGTCGTCGCCGCCTCGTCGAACTTCGGATCGGCAGCCTCGACGCACAGAAAGAACAGATCGACCGACGCCCGATCAAAGCGCGGCGCATTGAACACCGGGTGGTGTAATCGAGGCAAGCCACACGCGGCGATCAAGCCGAACACCGCACAGAAGGCCGCGAGCAATACCATCCCTTCGAACGTGACCGGGATGAATGCGGGCCAACTGAACTCCGGTCGACCGCCGATGTTCATCGGATACGCCACCGTGTTGACCCACGTCTGGAAGCCGAACATGAAGCTGGCGCCCGTCATGCCGCCGGCGAAGATCAGCCATGGCAACCGCGTGCCGCGGAACCCGACCGCCTCGTCGAGGCCATGGATCGGGATGGGCGTGTACGCCTCGATCCGGGTATAGCCGGCGTCCCGCGTACGGCTGGCGGCGGCGAGCAGCGTGTCGGCGTCGGCAAACTCAGCCATCACGCCGTACAATCCCGACGCTTCGGGCGCCGGCGATGGGGCAGATCGTTTGAACATCATCTCACTCCGCGCTCACGCCTCGCCACCGTGGCCCTGCC
>CAIQIY010000342.1 GCA_903871975.1 uncultured Chloroflexota bacterium
AGCACTCGTCGACGCCGTCCTCGAGCGCTTCTGTGAGCGCTTTCCGCCGGTCGCAGTCTACGGCGGTGTCCTGTCACCGCAGGCCTATCTGGCGGGTGCCAGCGCCGGCGAGCCACATCGCGAGGCGGCCCTCGAGGAGCTGCTGATGCTCTGGCTGGCGAATCAGAATCCGGCATTTCGCCGCTTCGGCGAGTTGTTTGACGATCAGGAGCTCGACCGCGAGACGGGCTATCGTGCGCTGGTCGCCAGCCTGCTGCGCTTCCTCGACGGCATGCCCGCGATGTTGTCGCAAGACACCGGCATTGCTGGTGCCACCGGCATCATCGCGGCGCTACGGGCCCCGGCACTGGCAGCGCCGGACTCGCTCGAGGCGCAGGTGCGCTACATCGCCGAACGCTGGGGCCTCGCACTGGACGCCCCGCTGCTCGCCCGGTTGCTGAGCACCATGGATGTCATCAAGGAAGAGGGGCTGGCGTTCATCGCGCGTGGGCCCGGCGGGGCACCGATGACCTCGGCCGATCTGCCGCTGCCGGCGTTTGGCGACGGTGCGGCCGAAGTCGAACAATTCAGCCCCGATCGTGACTGGATGCCGAGGCTGGTGCTGCTGGCCAAGAATGCCTTCGTCTGGCTCGACCAGCTCAGTCGGCAGTACGGCCGGGCGATCACGCGGCTCGATCAGATCCCCGATGCCGAGCTGGATACTCTGGCGGCACGTGGGTTCAGCGGATTGTGGCTGATCGGCCTGTGGCAGCGCAGCCGCGCCTCGCAACGTATCAAGCAGATCATGGGGAACCCCGACGCCGTGGCGTCGGCCTACTCGCTCGATGACTACACGATCGCCCATGAACTGGGCGGCACTGTGGCGCTCGACGACCTGCGCGCGCGTTGCGGCCGGCGTGGCATGCGGCTGGCCAGCGATATGGTCCCCAATCACGTCGGCATCGATGGCCGCTGGGTCATCGACCATCCCGAGTGGTTCATCCAGACTGATGCGCCGCCATTTGGCTCTTATCGCTTCACCGGGCCGGATCTGTCGCCCGATGAACGTGTTGGCATTCAGATCGAGGATCACTACTATGACCACAGCGATGCCGCTGTCGTGTTCAAGCGCGTCGATCGGCAGACTGGTGTGGTGCGCTATGTGTATCACGGCAACGATGGCACCAGCATGCCGTGGAACGATACGGCCCAACTCAATTACCTCGATCCGGCAGTGCGTGAGACGGTCATCCAGACCATTCTGCACGTCGCGCGGCAGTTCCCGATCGTTCGGTTCGATGCGGCGATGACGCTGGCGCGCCGCCACGTGCAGCGCCTGTGGTTCCCCGAGCCGGGCACCGGTGGCGATATTCCGTCGCGCGCGGCGTTTGGCATGAGCAAGGCCGACTTCGACGCTGCGATGCCCAATGAGTTCTGGCGCGAGGTCGTCGATCGCTGTGCTGCCGAAGCGCCTGATACGCTGCTGCTCGCCGAGGCATTCTGGATGATGGAAGGGTATTTCGTTCGCACCCTCGGTATGCATCGCGTCTACAACAGCGCATTCATGGTGATGCTGCGCGATGAGGACAATGCGCGGTATCGCCAGGTGATCAAGAACACCATCGAGTTCGATCGCGAGGTGCTTCGTCGCTACGTCAACTTCATGAACAACCCCGACGAACGTACCGCTGTGGACCAGTTCGGCAACGATGGCAAGTACTTCGGTGTTGCGACGCTGCTGGCGACGTTGCCGGGTTTGCCGATGTTTGGCCACGGCCAGGTCGAGGGCTTCACCGAGAAGTACGGCATGGAGTTTCGCCGTGCCTACCGCGACGAACACCCCGATGGCTGGCTGATCGCGCGCCATGAGCGCCAGATCTTCCCGTTGCTGCATCGCCGTGCCTGGTTCGCCGGGGTTGAGGCGTTTCTGCTCTACGACTGCCGCGCCGCCGATGGTACGGTCCACGAGGATGTCTTCGCGTACTCGAATCGCTACGGCGGGCATGCCACGCTCGTGCTGTACCACAATCGCTTCGCCAGCGTCGCGGGCTGGATCCATACCTCGGCAGCCTATGCCGAACGCCACGACGACACAACCGTTCTGGTCCAGCAGACACTGGCAGCCGGGCTCGGATTACGCTGCGGCGAACACGACTGGGTCGTGCTGCGCGAATTGGTCGGCGGGCTGGAATATCTGCGACGCAGCCGGTCGTTGCGCGATGCGGGGCTGTACATCGCGCTCGACGCGTATGCCTGCCAGGTGTTTGACGAGATCCGCGAGGTCGCCGATCCTGATGGGCGCTATGCGGCACTGGCGGCACAGCTCGACGGCGCCGGCGTGCCGAGTATCGCCGAAGCGTTGCGGCTGCGCGAGCTCGCCGGTCTGCATGCAGCGTTCGGCGACGTGCTGGCCGCCGATCTGATCCGCGAGGCGGCGGTGTTGCCGCTGCTGGTGGGTGATGCTACCTGGCTGGCGCTGCTCGTGTCACGCGTCACCGTGGCATACGCGGCCGCATTGCGGTATCTGGGCGCGACCGATGCGGCGACCGCGCGCTGGGCGGCGGCTGCGGCCGAGCGGCTCGCGCCACTGCCGGCGCAGCTGCGTGCGGCCGACGCTACCCCGGCCGCACTGCATCGTGCGGGAGCGTCGAGCTGGCTGACGG
>CAIQIY010000343.1 GCA_903871975.1 uncultured Chloroflexota bacterium
CCCGCCGCGGCGACGACGACCATTCGGCTCGGCAGCGCCACGGATCTGGGCTACATCGCCGGCTTTGCGCCGGCCGAACAGGACCAGCGCGGGCCGTTCCGCTGGCTCGGTGCCACCGGCCGGGTCCGGTTGCCGTTGCCCGAACCGCTGGCCGCCGGCTCGACGCTGGTCATCCGCGCAGCGGGCGGTCGCCCCGGCATCACGCCACTCACCGTGTTGTTCAGCGACGGCACCAGCGTCCGCGTGCCGGTGAGCGGTGGCGTCTGGCGCTCGTATCGCCTCGCAGTGCCGGCCGCCCTCACCGGCGTGGCCGTCGTCGATCTGTGGCTCAGCGCGCCGATCTTCGTGCCGGCACAGCAACTGCCCGGCAGCGACGACTCGCGCAGCCTGAGCGTCATGATCGACGAAGTCCGGGTACAATAATCAGCGATGTGGCCATTCACCGGAGCGAAGGAAGCACCATGACGCCGCCACTCATCCTGACATCTGACCTCGAGGGGGTCCTGATTCCCGAGATCTGGATCGCCGTCGCCGAGAAGACCGGCATCGCAGCATTGCGCCGCACCACGCGCGATGTCCCCGACTATGATGTGTTGATGCGGGGCCGGCTGGCGATCCTGCGCGAGCACGGCTTGACGTTGGCCGACATCCAGGCGGTGATTGCGACGCTCGATCCGCTACCCGGCGCTGCCGCGTTCCTCGAGCAGGTCCGCGACGCCATGCAGGTGATCATCGTGTCGGACACGTTCTACGAATTTGCGGCGCCACTGATGCGCAAGCTGGCGATGCCGACGTTGTTCTGTCACCGCCTGCTCACCGACGATGCCGGCATGATCGACGGCTACGCGTTGCGCCTGCCCGACAGCAAGACGCGCACCGTCGAGGCGCTGCGGCAGATCGGCTTCCGGATCGCGGCCGTCGGCGACTCCTACAACGACACCGGCATGCTCGGTGCAGCCGACCATGGCATCCTCTTCTGCCCGCCCGACAACGTGATCGCCGAATTCCCATGGTTTCCGGTGGTCCGCGATCACGCGACGCTGCTCGAGCGCCTGTTGGCGATCCGTGGGTAGTGCGATGACGAGTGCCGAGCCGACGGTCAGCGTCGTCATCCCGGCGTACAACGAGGGGCCGCGCGTCGGCACCGTCGTCGCGGCGGTACGCGCCCAGCTGCCCGACGCCGAGATCATCGTCGTCGACGACGCCTCGCACGACGATACCGCGGCCCAGGCGGCGCAGGCCGGTGCGCGGGTGATCGCCAGGCCGCACAACCTGGGCAATGGCGCCGGCGTGAAGACCGGCATCCGCGCGGCGCGCGGTGCGGCCGTGGTGGTGATCGACGCCGATGGACAGCACGATCCGGCCGACATTCCACGGCTGCTGGCGCAGCTCGAGCGGTACGACATGGTCATCGCGGCCAGACCAGGGCGCACCAGCCACGAGAACCTGATCCGCTGGCTGGGCAACAGCGTGCTGAACGCCCTCGGCACCTACCTCACCGGCATGCCGATGCGTGATCTCACCTCGGGCTTTCGCGCGATGCGGCGCTCTGTCATGCTCGAACATCTGCACCTGTTGCCCAATCAGTTTGGCTGGCCGATGACCAGCGCGCTGGCGTTGGCCAAGGCGGGCCATCACATCCGCTTCGAGACCACGACGATGCGACGGCGCCAGGGGGGGCACAGTACCCAGAAGCTGTTCAAGAATGGTGTGCGCAATGTCCTGATCATGCTGCGCATGATCTCGTTGTTTGCGCCGCTGCGCATCTACTTCCCGGCGGCACTGCTGATGCTGGGCGGCAGTCTGGCCTCGTTTCTCACCAGTTTTCTGCTCACCGATCCCGGCAGGGTGCGCGTGCCCAACTCGGCGGTCGGCCTGTTCGTCGGCGCGGTGGTCGTCTTCATGTTCGGCCTGCTGGCCGAGCAGATCGCGGCGTTGCGACTGCAACGCGCACCACACGACGAGCCATGAGGCACGGGTTGCGCTGGGCGATGCGCTTGATCGGCCCATTGCTGCTGCTGGTGTTCCTGTGGCGAACCGACCTCACGCTCGTTCTGGCGAGCCTGCGCCAGCTCGACTGGGCACCGCTGGCGTGGTCACTCGCACTCTTCCCGCTGTTCGTGGCCGTCAAGTCGTGGCGCTGGGTGCTGATCATGCGCGAGCTCGGCATCGCGCCGCCATCGCTCGCCGAAGCCGCCACGCTGTACACCATCGGGCTGTATTTCGGCGGCATCACGCCGGGGCAGTCGGGCGATCTCGTCAAGGCGTGGTACCTGCGCGACCGCGGCCAACCACTCGCGGCCGCGCTCTTCAGCATCGTCGTCGACCGGTTGTTCGATTTCATGATCATGGCGGTGCTGGCGATCGCCGGGCTGGCAGCGTTCGTCGCGGTCTTCCCGCCGGCGATGCACGCGCCGCTGGCCGGTGGCACGCTGGGCTTCGCGGTGCTGGTCTTTGCGCTGACGCCGTTGCTGGCAGCACGCGGCGCGCGCGAGCGCCTGTTTGCCATCCTGGTGCCGCGGCTGCCGGTTCGGTTTCAGCCCGCTGCAGCCAGCTGGCGCGACCAGTTGCGCGGCCTGAGCCTGCGGCCGGCGTTGCTCGGCTGGCTGATGCTGGCATCATTGGCCTCGGCGAGTTCGACGGTGCTGCGCATCTGGCTGCTGTTCGCCGCACTGCCGCTCGCCGCAGTTCCACCGCTCGCCATCATCGGGGCCACCGCGCTGATCTCGATCCTGCAGGCGCTGCCGATCAGCTTCGCCGGCGTCGGCGTGCGCGACGCCATCCTGATCGCGATGCTGGGGTATTACGGCTATCCGGCCGAACTCGCGATCAGCCTGTCGGCATTGTTCCTGCTGCTCAACATCGAACACATCCTGCTCGGATTCTTCGTCTCGCTGCGCCATCCCATCGTGCGACCGCCGGCCGATGCCGCGGCACACCCGCCACCAGGAGGTTCCGCATGACACCATTCCGCTGGGGGATCCTCAGTACCGGCCGCATCGCCGGTGTCTTCGCCACGGGCCTGGCCAGCCTGCCCGACGCCGAACTCGTGGCGGTCGGATCGCGCAGCGCCGCGAGTGCTGCGGCGTTCGCCGAGCGCTTTCACGTACCGCGCGCCTACGCCAGCTACGACGAGCTGGTCGCCGATCCCGACATCGACGCGATCTACATTGCGACGCCACACTCGTCGCATGCCGAGGACGCGCTGCGTGCCATCGCCGCCGGCAAGGCCGTGCTCTGCGAGAAGCCGTTCACCATCAACGCCACCGAGGCCGCCACCGTCGTCGCCGCCGCGCGTGCCCGCGGTGTCTTCGTGATGGAAGCGATGTGGACGCGCTTCCTGCCGGTGTTCGTCGCCATTCGCGAGCAGATTGCTGCCGGTCGCATCGGCGAGGTGCGCTTGCTCAGCGCCGATTTCGGCTTCCGGACTGCGGTGAATCCGGCGAGCCGTTTGTTCGATCCGGCGCTCGGTGGTGGCGCGCTGCTCGATGTCGGCGTCTATTGTGTTTCGCTGGCTTCGATGCTGTTTGGCCCACCGACCGGCATCCAGTCGCTGGCGAACCTCGGCAGCACCGGGGTCGATGAACAGGCTGCGATCCTGCTGGGCCATGCCAGTGGCGCGATGGCGCTGCTGGCGACGGCGACGCGGACGGATACGCCGCACGAGGCGACGATCCTCGGTACGGCCGGGATGATCCGCGTGGCAGCGCCGTGGTGGGCCGCTCGTGCGTATCGCATCACGGTCGATGGCGTCACCGAGGATTGTGCACTGCCGCCGCTGGGCAACGGGTATGCCCACGAAGCCGCCGAAGTGGCGCGCTGCGTGCGCGCTGGCCTGACCGAGAGCCCGATCATGCCACTCGACGAGACGATTGCGATCATGCGGACGCTCGACGCACTGCGCGCGCAATGGGGTCTGCGCTATCCGATGGAGTGATGGGTTGCTGTTGGATCGACAAGGAGCCACGACATGCTGTATGGACAGGTCCCCGGCCTGAATCGCCCGGTC
>CAIQIY010000344.1 GCA_903871975.1 uncultured Chloroflexota bacterium
CGAGTCGGAACTGGAGCTGGTCTGTGCCTACTGCCGCGTGCTGGCCGACCAGCCGGCGCTGGCGCGCACGATGGCCGCGGCAGCACGCCGCTACGTGGCCGAAGCGCACACCCTGCCGGGGGCCGCACGCGCCATGATGCAATTCCTCGCGCAGCGCTATGGCTGGGAGCCGCCGACACCCCACCGCGACGCGCCGTTGTGGTCGCTCGACGCCAGTGCGATCGTGCCACAGGCAGCATCGCGCCCGGTGGCAACCGGTGCAGCACCATCGCTGCTCGCCGGCAGCGCTGCCGCAGCAGCCGCCACGCTCGGGTTCGGGCCCGACGACGATGCTGCGCTCGCGCGGATCGCCACAGCGATCGTCGAGCTCGCGCACACGCGAACGTGACGGGCATTCAGCGGCTGGCAGCGATCTTGATCACCCGGGCACCGAGCCAGGTCAGATGCGCCAGCTGGGGGATCGTCCGGCCGTCAGTCGTCAGGCGCTGATCGCGCGCGAAGAAGACCAGCTGCCAGTCGCCATCGCCTTTGCGCATGCGGCGCGGATTGGCATGGCTGGTGATCGTCAGCGGGTGGGCACCCGCCCCCGGCATCAGGCGCAGCACGGTATCGCGCACACGCTGCAGGACATCCTGCGGGACATCGGATTCGGCGATGACGGCACGCTTCTCGAGGCGCGGAATCGACTCCAGGTGGAGCGGCCGCTCCAGCGATTTGCCCAGTGCCAACGTCAGCGGATTGGCCAGCGTCGCCCAGGGATCGCCATACAACACGAACTCGGTGAGCGTCTTGATGTCGACATCATCGAGATGTCCCTGGCGGCGAACCATCTCCTGGGCAAATTCGATCCGCGCCCGATACAACGCCTCGCCGATCGGCACCCCTCGCTGCAGATGCGACAGCATGCGCTCGCACAACAGATCGGCGCCGACGAGCGGCGTGCCGGTGCTGCCGTAGGCATTCACCGTCGAGCCGACGAATGCCAGTGCGCCACGATGCAAGGCGCGCAACGCGACCGAGTTGTTCGCCGTACGGCCGGTGAGCTCGGCGCCGTAGCACGCCTCGCTCACGAAGATGCATTCGGCAAACGAGTCGCCCAACTGATCCGGGCGCAACGCCACCGGCAGCCGTGTCGACGCACCGCCCCAGTCGGCTGGCTGCCCGTACAGGTTCGGCATGCCGCTGGCGCCGTGCAGGTTGAAGTACACCAGGCGCCCGGCCAGCGTCTGCTCGCCGAGCCGCTCGGCCTCGACCGGCGGGCATTGTGCCAGTGGTGCATCGGGCGCATACATATCGATCACCGCGCGCGAGGCATCACGCCAGATCTCGGTGCTGTAGCCGGTCGCCGGCAGGCGCTCGATGCGCCCACGCCCGCGGCCAAACGTCACGGGGAATGCCCGTTCGATCCAGGCGTGGCGCGGTCGGCCACCATGCTGGTGGTAGGTGATCATACGATCGAGCTGCCCGATGACGAACGCCGGATCGGCGCCATCGCCGGTCGGCACACGTGCCACGATGCGTTGTGGCACCAGCGCGCCGGGATCATCGCACGCGTACGGAGTATCCGAGAACACGAGCGGATCATCGTCCGAGACGGGATTGGCCAGACGATGCAGCGGAACGATCTCGTCGCCACCGATCAGCAGGACGGTATGCAGCACGCGGCCGCGCTGCGTGAGCAGCTCGGCGCTGCGCTGGATGAGCGCGCGGATCGTCACGGCATCGTGTGCGACCGGTGCGCTGCCATCGCCGAACGTTGCGGCAAGCGAGAGCGGATCGTCGCCATAGACCAGCATCGTGGCGATGCCACGGCGCGTGAGCGCTGCGGTCAGGCGCTGCAGTCGGTCGTCGATCGCCGCAAATCCGGCGGCACCGAAACGATCCATCAGTGGCCCACGCGCGCTCAGCACCAGTTGCACACTGGCTTGACCAGATGTCCCGGCGATCACCGGCGACGCAGCAGCATCGGCGAGGCGCTCACGCAGCTGCTCGGTCGGCTCGGTCACCGCCGGCGTCGGCACCAGCGTCGTCGGCGTCGGGTTGGCCGACGAATGGCTCGCGACCGGCGTGGCGGGTGGCCGCGATGCCGTGTGCCGAAGGAGCGCGAAGCTGTCGTTCCAGGGCAGCAGCGGCGCAGCAGGCAGGAGCCAGGGTGGTCCTTCGGGCGCGAAGAACTGCCGCGTCAGCTCGCCATCCGGATCGGCTGCGACACAATGCGCCCGCATTGGCGAGGCACTCGTCGGGTGATCGAATGCCGCACCGAGCAGAAGCGCCGGAAATGTCTCGCGCTGTGAGTGCGGCAGCTGTGCCAGCTCGGCCTCGGCGCGCACCAGGTCGCCGGCACGCCGCAACGCTTCGACCAGGTACAGCCGCAGCTCGTGACGTGCCGGTTGTGCCCGCACGGCGGCGGTGAGTTCGGCACACGCCAGATCGGCCCGGCCGCGGCGCAACAGGGCGATACCACGCCCCGCCGGCTGCGCCGCGTCGGCGTCACCCGGCTCGGCCACGCGGTTGAGCGGATCGTGCAGCACGGCGGCGTGCAACGCCGCCATGGCACCTGGTCGGCCAGCCCGGCTCAGCGCTGCGGCAAGCACGCCCCACGCGATGGCATCGAGTGGGTGTGCCAGGATCGCACGCCGCAGATAACCGATCGCCCGCTCGGCTTCGCCGGCAGCCAGCCAGGCCCGACCGAGCAGGAGCAGCGGCGCGAGCGCGGCGGGAGCGGCGTGGTGCAACGCGTCGGCGACGACCAATGCGCTACGGGCCTCGCCGCGCTGGAGCAGCTGGCCGGTGGCCTGGTGGGCGGTGGCGAAGCTGACCGGCTGCCCCGGCACGATGGCACCGCCAGCACCATGCGCACGCTGCGTCACCATCGGGCTCCCGGTTCAGCGCGTCGGACGTTCATCGATGGGATCATAGGGCTCCTCCGGCTCGTCGTCGATCAGGTCGTCGGCATCACTGGCCAGGCTGCGGGCATCGGGTGGCGGATCGGCGACGTGGCGGCGCAGATGCTGTGCCACAAATGCCAGTGGCCCCAGCGTGCTCAGCTCGATGATCGCCTCGCTGTAGGCCGGCCGCAACTGTACGGCACGGCGCAGGTGCTCGATCGCCCCGCCGTATGCCTTCAGCCCGCGGTATGCGCGCGCCGCCAGGTAGTGAAACCGCGGGTTGCCGGGGTCCAGCTCGCATGCGTGATCGAACGCCTCGCGCGCCCGCTGGTACCACCTGGCCTGCAGCGCTGTCTCGCCGAACCGCACCAGCAACGAGAGATCATCGGGGCGCAGCGTCAGAGCGCTCTCGAGTGAACGACAGGCCTCGTCGTAGCGACGCGCCGCAACCAGCAGTTCGGCATGATTCAGATGATATTCGATATCGACTGGCGCCAACTCGGCAGCCCGCTTGCTATGGGTCAGGGCATCGGCCGTCGCATCACGCAGCACATGCAGGCGCGCCAGAGCCGCGTGTGCCTCGGCCGAGCCGGCATCGACCGCCAGTGCCTGATCGAGCGCCTCGCGCGCCGCGGCGAGGTCGCCCTGCGCCAGGCAGATCGTGCCAAGCCGAGCCCATGCCGCGCCACGGCCGGCGTCCAGTGCCACTGCGCACTCGAGATGAAAGCGTGCCGCACGGTGATCCTCGACGGCATCGAGGGTCATCCCGAGCAACTCATGCGTCGCAGGATCACCACCGAAGCGCTCAAGTGCCCGTTCGAGCGTCTCGATCGCCTCGGCCGAGGCACCACGCGACTGTTGCGCCCGTGCGAGACCATGCCAGTGCTCGATATGCTCGGGTGCACGCTGAATGGCAGCCAGGAACTGCTCATACGCCTCATCGTGTTGTCCGAGGTCGATCTGGATCATGCCGAGCTCGTAGTGCCATTCACCGCGGCTCCCGCGTTGCTCGACCGCCTGCAGCAGGACGTCGCGGGCCTCGGCTGCGCGACCCTGGCGCGCCAGCAAGCGTGCGCTGGCGTATGCATACCCTGGCTGATCCGGCTCAAGCTGTGCCGCACGGGCATACGCAGCGCGCGCCGCATCGAGCATCCCCATACGGCTGCAGATTTCGCCGAGCTGGGCATGCCACGCTGCGACATCGGGCTGCAGCGTCATCGCATTGATCATCGCCGAGCGCGCTTCCTGCGTGCGCCCGGCATCGAGATACAACCGCGCCAAGCGGTGGTGATAGGCTGCCTGGCGTGGATCAAGGCGCACCGCGCGTGCCGCACTGGTGATCGCACGGTCTGGCCGGCCCGCAGCGGCGCACGCATCGGCCAGCGCCGCGGCGATCGGCGCCGAATCGCTGTACTGCTCGCCGATCCGCTCGAGCACACTCACGGCATCACGTGGTTGGCCGACGGCGATCTGCGCGCGTGCGAGTGCCAGTGCCACGCCGACCGGCTGGTCGATCTGATCGATGGCCCGCGTCAGTTCGCGCACCGCAGTGGCAGCATCGCGTTGCTCCAGCGCAATCATGCCACGCAACATCTCATCGACTGGCGTGCTCGTCGGCGAGACGGCGAGCGCGGCATCGACGTCGCGCTGCGCGGCGGTGAACTCACGCGACAGGACGTACGAGATCGCCCGACGCCGATGCACCATCGCACCGGGCGTGTAGCCGGCGGTGAGCGCGGCGCCGAACGCATCGATCGCGGCCGTCTGGCCACCCAGATGCTGCTCGGCGAGGCCAAGCTCGAACCAGATCGCGGCATCGGAGGCACCGAGCTCGATCGCACGCCGCAACGACGCCCTGGCGTGCTGCAGCACCGAGACGGTGTCGGAGGTCGGGCGCACCAGCATGGCCAGATCGTCGACGACCGGCACCATGCGGCGATGGGCGATGCCGAGCTTGCCATGCACGCTGCCATCATCGGGGCGCAGCTGCACCGCACGTGCCAGGCTCTCGACGGCAGCGGCAGCATCGCCCAATTCGAGGTGGAGCTCGCCGCAGGCGAGCCACGGGTGTGGGTCATCGGCAGCGAGCTCGCAGGCGCGTCGGAGCGCATGCAGCGCCTCGGCGGGCATGCCCCGCGTGCGCAGCGCCGCCGCCAGCGAGCCCCAATGGGCAGCATTGGCCGGATCGAGCAGCACGGCGCGGCGCGCATGGCCGATGGCGTCGTCGAGCGGATCGGCGGCCATCTCCTGATCCTCGGGTGCCACATCGCCCAGGTTGGCCCGTTTGGCGGCAGGCATCAGCGCACGCGAGCGTACCAGCAAGTCGGCCAGCAATGCATGTGCCGCCGGGGCGGCACGCCTGGCGACGACGATGCGCAGC
>CAIQIY010000345.1 GCA_903871975.1 uncultured Chloroflexota bacterium
GCATGCGCCGCGCGACGATGCTCGATGTCGCCCGCGACCACAGTTCGGGGCTATGCTGCCGAACGACGGTGCCATCGGGCCGCGTGACACGTTCGACGAGATACGGGCGTGCCGGAACGCCATCGTTGGCGATGGTTGCCGCCATCATCGCCATCTGCAGTGGTGTCACCAGCAGCTGGCCCTGGCCAAACCCGGTGTCGGCGAGCATCGGCGCGCGCGCGAGCGCGCCATCCTCGCCATACAACAGGCTGGCACTCCCCGGCAGGTCGGCCAGCGGGCCGCCAGCAGCACGCGCGGGCGCGACGATGCCGAAGCGTGCGGCGGTATCGCCCAGGCGATCGGCACCGAGCCGCAAGGCCAGCTCGGCAAATGCCGTGTTGCACGAGAATGCATAGACGCGCTCGAGATCGCTCGGTGATCCGGTGCGAGCGGCGAGGTTCGGCACTGCGTTGACCACTGGCGGCGCACCGGCCTCGACGACCAGCTGCTCGGGGCACTCGATTGCATCGAGCCGCGCGACATCGGCAAATTCCAGCGCGCTCACCGCTGTGATCGTCTTGAAGATCGAACCTGGTGGATAGCTGCCCTGGATCGCTCGATTGAGCAGCGGCTGCGCCGCCGCCTCGCCGTTCAGCATATTCCAGTACTCGTTGATTCGTGCTCGTTCGCTGGCATCATCGGCGGTTGGGTCGTATGCCAGAATCGCGGCATCAAACCCTGGCGCACTCACCAGCGCACGGATCGCACCGGTTCGCGGCTCGATCACCACAACGGCGCCCCGCCGATCGCCCAGCACCCGGTATGCGGCATCCTGCAGCGCAGCATCGATCGTGAGCGTCAGATCATCACCGCGTGGCGGCCGGCCAAGCATCGCGTCCTGCAGTTGCTTCAGGCGGTCGCGCGTGCCATCGAGGTACTCGCCGTACGATGCCTCGAGCCCCGATTGACCGTACCGCGGCGTGAAGTAGCCGAGCAGCGCACCGAATGCGCGGCCGTCGTACTGTGCATTCACCGGATAGGTGCGCGTCGCCACGCCTGCCGTTACCCGACTGGCGACCAGCGGTACACCACGGCGATCGGCGATCACACCACGCTGGACGCGCAGTGCCTCGAGCACCGGCCGAATGTTGCTGGTCGTCTGGCCATTCTGCTCATCGACATACACGTAGCGCTCAATGGCATCGGCATACACGACCTGCTGCCGGAGCAACTGTATCGCGATGATGATGAAGCCGGTCGCCATCGCCAACGTGAGATTGCGCACGCTCTGCGTCACGCCCGCCGGCGCTGGTGGCAGCAACAACGCCAGCGCACCGAGCAGCAGCGGCGCGGCGAGCCAGATCGCCACGAGCCATGCCGACGCCGGTTCGATCGGGCGGGTCATGCCGAAGCCGATCGACGACAGGCTGACGATGAGCAGTGCGATGCCGGTGATTCGTCGCCAGTTCATTCGAGTGGAACCGTCGCGCGTACGGTGACGCCACTGCCGTATTGATCGAGCACCTCGAGCCGCCCGCCAAATTCGGCGACGCGATAGCGCAATGCCCGCAAGGTGTGTAGCCCCGGTCGATCGTGCTGGCCATCGATCAGCCCGACGCCGTTGTCCTGGATGACCATCGCCACTGATGCGGCGTCGTAGTGCAACGCCAGGGTCACGCCGGTGGCTGCGGCATGGGCGCGGATGTTCAACAACGCCTCGCGTGCGACCCGGCCGAGCAACGCAGCATGCGCCGGCCGGATCGGCCGCGGCCGGCCAAGGACGGTGACGTCGGCGACGATCTGCGTGGTCCGCGAGAAACGCTCGGCGAGCAGCTGGACTTCGCGCGGCAATCCGCCGCCATCGGCTGGCAGCGGGGCGAACAGGACGGTGCGCAATGCTTCGAGTTGCTGGGCAGCGACTCGCGGTGGGGCTACGACAGCGGCCTGCGGTGGCTCGCCGTCGCTGTGCCGCAGTGCGGGCGCAGTGCCACCGCCACTGCCACGCTGCCGCATGGTGCGTGGCGGCGGCGCCGTGGACGCCGGCAAGGGGGCAGTGGCCCCGCTGAGGCGGCCGGTTTCGGCGAACCATGCGAGCGCTGCGCCAACCAGCAACGGGGTGAGGATGAGCGCGAAGACCTGGCTGATGCCATCGGTGGTGCCGACGATGTGGGCGATCGGCGATGCGCCGGCGAGTGTCAACATGGCGGCTGCGCTGGTGATGGTGAGGCTCGCGGCCAGTAGCCCACCACGCCAGCCAGCCGACAGTGCCGGCCCGACGATGCCACCCAGCGCGGCGATGGCCAGTGGTGTCTGCCATCCGCCGGTACCGACCGCAAGTGCCGTGCTGATGAGGACGTCGCTACACCCTACGATGACGCCCCGCCGTGCCCTACCGCGCGCGAGCCACCACAGCGCGACCGCCGCAGCAGCTGCGCCGCCACTGGCGATGAGCACGACCAAGGGCGTCGGGTTGCCCGCCAGCCACGACCAGA
>CAIQIY010000346.1 GCA_903871975.1 uncultured Chloroflexota bacterium
CGCGGGGTGTCGCGCTGGCTCGCCGGGCTGGTGACCGAGGCAGTGGAGTTCCAGGCCCGGGCGCGCGCCCGCGATGCGGCGGATCGCGCTGCGCGGCTGGCCGGGCGCGAAGCAGCACGCGCCGCAGTGGCTGCCGAGGCTGATGGCGCGGGCGCAGCCGAAGCCGCTGCCGCACGCGCAGCGGCGTGGCGTGCCGCAGCAGCAGCGAACCGCGCGCCTGACGACCGGGTGGCCGCGGCGGCGGCGCAGGCGGCGGTGCGGGCCAGCGATGCCGCCGAGCGGCTGGAGCGGCGGCGGCTGGTGGCCGATGAGCGCCCATGATCGTGCGGTGCCCCGGGCCGCTGACGTGGGTCGCCGGGCGGCGCGCTCCCCGCGGGCGAACCCCCGTGGCGGCGGCGGTCGCCTGGTGCGCGCGCACCAGCACCTGGTCCGTCGATGTGCTGCAGCGCAGCATCGTCCGGTCACAGCCGAACATGCGCTGTGCTTCGGTCAGCAGCTCCGCGATCGCATTCGTGTCCAGCCGCAGCACGACGCGCTCGCGCTCATGTCCAGCCGCAGCACGACGCGCCCGGTGCTCACGCTGAAGCGCGCCACCTGCACCTGGCCACGGCATTGCGTGATGATCAGCTCACCGTTCGGCCGCAACCGCCATTCCATTCCGCTCACGTTGTGCCATACGCTGCGCCACGCGCTCCCCGCCGGTACGGCAGTGCTGCCTGGCCGCGACCATGCCGGAGCTGCTGCTGCTCCCAGCGCGAACATGAGCGCCACACCGAGTACGCCGATGACGATGGATGCCGTCCGGTTCATCTGCGCCTCACCTGCGTACACATACCGTGCCCTTGCGATGCCATTGTACGCGCGTTTGCGAGACGATGCGATCTCTGGCGTCCACCGCTCGCCCGCCGCCTGGCACGGTCAGCGGCGTGCAGCCCGTCCGGTGGCCCGCCAGCACCCACACGGATGTCGCCGCCGCCATGGTCTGCTCCCACATCTTCTTCGATCGTCTCGACATGCCCGAATGGGGCTGATCGTCGCCGTGGCCAGCAGTCGTGCGGCTGAGCGTTCACGATGGCCGATGGACGCGGGCGGACCGCCGGTGCATGGTCGGCGGGACATGTGCGCGAAGTGGCGCGACACTCCCGGTTGACAAGCTGCGCAACGCACGCTATAAGCGGGAGTGCGGGCGCCCCCGGATCCGGCCGGCGCCATGCTGCCCCCGCGCTGCGAGCCTGGCCCACTGCGTTGGGCGTGGCGGCCGGGCCGCCGTATGGCCCCGGTTGTGGTGCCGCAGCGCGCTCCCGAGCCTGGTCGTGAGTGTCCACGCCGGCGGTTCGATGGTGTGTCCGAGAGGTGACCTGATGTATGTGCCACCACACTTCGCCGAGACGCGCACCAGCGAGTTGCAGCGTCTCATCGTCGAGCATCCGCTGGGAATCCTGGTGCTCGCCGGGCCGGCCGGCCTCGATGCGAATCACCTGCCGTTCGAACTGGACCCGCATGCCGGCGAGCATGGGCGCCTGCTGGCCCACGTCGCACGCGCCAATCCGCTCTGGCAGGACGTGCATGACGGCGATGAGGCGTTGGTCATCTTCCGCGCCGGCGATGCCTACATCTCGCCGAACTGGTATCCGAGCAAGCACGAGACCCAGCGCCAGGTGCCGACGTGGAATTATCGCGTGGTGCATGTCCATGGGCGCATCAGGATCCACGATGATGAACGCTTCGTGCGCGGTGTGGTCGCGCGATTGACCCACGACCACGAAACGCGCACCGACCAGGCGCAGCCCTGGCGGATGCGCGATGCGCCACGCGACTACCTCGAGCGCATGCTGGCAGCGATCGTCGGGATCGAGATTGAGATCAGCCAGATGGTCGGCAAGTGGAAGTTGAGCCAGAACCGCGAGGAGCGTGACCGACTCACGGCCGCGGGCGAACTGGAGCGGCGCGGCGACACGGCGACGGCAGCGGCGATGCGCGCGGCCGGCGCCGACCAGCCGTGAGCCGTGTCTGGCGGCGGCGACGCGCCATTCGCCGAGCGGGGGCAGTGGTGGTACACACGCGCGGCGACGTTGGGAGCCCGCAGGCTGCGCCGTGCACGGGGTAGTGCACCACGCAGCCTGCGCCGGGATGCATCAGCCGCCGAACGCGCGGGCCAGCGCAGCATACTGATCGCGGAAGAACGCCTGCGAGATGCGCGCATCGGCCACCAGGTTGAACGCATGGTAGCCACCCGGGTAGACATGCACCTCGGTCGCCACACCGGCGCGCAACAACCGCCGGGCGTACTCCAGGTTCTCCTCGAGGAACAGATCCAGCGATCCGACGCTGATGAACGTCGCGGGCAAGCCGCGCAGATCGGTCGCGCGGGCCGCAGCCGCGTACGGCGACACCGCATCACCACCCGGTGCGCTGCCCAGCAACGCCGTCCAACCGATCCGGTTCAGTTCCGGCGTCCAGATGAACTCACCGACATGCGGATTCGGGTCCGTGTCGGTCACCGTGCGGTCGTCGATCATCGGGTAGATCAGCAGCTGAAACACCAGCGGCACCTCGCCGCGATCGCGCGTCAGCAACCCGAGGCCGGCAGCCAGGCCACCGCCGGCGCTGGCGCCGCCGATCGCGATCCGTTGCGGATCGATGCCCAGCGAGGCTGCCTCGGCATGCATCCAGCGCAGCGCCGCATAGCAATCCTCGACCGGCCCGGGATGCGGCGTCTCGGGTGCCAGGCGGTAATCGACCGACACCACCGCACAGCCGAGGTTGGCGACATACGCCCGGGCGGTGAGGTCGTCGCCGTCGGCGTCGCCCAGCACATAGCCGCCGCCATGGATCCACAGCAGCCCCGGCACCGCCGCGGCGGCACCACGCGGCTGGTACACCAGCACGCGCACCGCCGGTGCGCCGTCCGGGCCGGGCACGTTGCGCTCGCTCACGACGATGTCGGGCGTCGCCGGGGCCAGCGCGGCGGCGCCAGCGTTCATCTCGCGCAACATCGCGCGCGTCGCCGGCAACGATTCGGGCGTGAGCACCAGTGGCGGGAAGACGTCGAGCAGGGGGGCGACCTCGGGATCGACCATCGAACGCGTCGACATTGACTACCTCCTCGTCGGGCTGGCGCCAGCGTGGCGCCGTCGGTGTGGCACGCGCAGAGTATAGCCGATCCGCGTCGGGTATGCGATCGGGCGGCACCGGGCGCGCATGGTGTGTCGGCCAGGTTGCCAGCGATCGATGCCCGCAGTATAGTGGGGGCATGTCGGTCACAGGCAAACGCGCACCGGCGACACGTGGGGCACTACCATGGAACACCGCGAGATGGCACCGCTCACGCAGCGCATCGCCCGCGAACTGGGCTTTTACGGGATGTACCTCAGCCTGATCATCGTCGCGGTGATCAGCGTCCTGATCATCTGGCGTCAGGCATTGCAGGTGATCTTCTACCAGTGGATCGCATTCGCCTGGACCAATCGTTCGTACTATATCTTCAGCGTGGTCGCCGGCGCGTTCGCACTGGTCACCGGCATCTTGCTGGCCGACCCCTGGCTGCGCGACGGGATGCGGCGGGGTGTCGCAGTGCGGCGGTTCGGGCGCGCGCTGCTCGCGTTGCTGGTGTTCGCCGCAGTCGGCTACCTGATCATGCTGGCGGGCAACGTCGGCTGGTGACGCGGGGGGGGAATGATGCACTGGCCTGATGGGCAGCGCGCGGCGCTGTCGTTGAGCTACGACGATGGGCTGGCGCACCACGTCGACACGGTGGCGCCGGCGCTCGAGGCCGCCGGGTTGCGCGGCACGTTCTATGTGCCGATCCACGGCAGCGACCTCGCAGCGCGGCCGGCTGCGTGGCGCCGGCTGGCGCAGGCGGGGCACGAGCTCGGCAACCACACCGTATTCCACCCATGCCGCCGCGAACCAGCCGACGCATTCGGCTGGCTGTCACCAGCCTACGATCTCGCCGACTACCGTCCCGAGCAGTTGCGCGCCGAAGTACAGGTCGCCAACCAGGCGCTGCAGCTCGTCGACGGCCAGCACCGGCGCAGCTTCGGCCACACCTGCTGCGACATCGCCATCGGTCGTGGGGCCGATGCCCAACCGATCGGCCCACTGATCGCCGACCTGGTGGTCGCCGGGCGTGGTGCGCACACCGAGCGTATCGTGCAGCCGGCAGCCACCGTCGACCCGATGAACCTGGGCTGTTGCTCTGGCGATGGCTGCCAGGCCGCAGACCTCGAGCGCCTCGTGGCGGCGACGCTGGCGTGCGGTGGCTGGGCGATTCTGATGATGCACGGCGTTGGCGCCGGACACCACCCGTTGTTCATCGATACGGCGGCACATGCGGCGCTGCTGGCACTGCTGGCGGCGCAACGCGACACCCTGTGGGTGGCACCGGTCGCCACCGTCGCACAGCATCTGTGGTCGCGCTGAATCAGCCGGGCACGTCGCGCAGCACTTCGGCGATGACGTGGCGCGCGTTCGCCGCGAGTGTCGGGTTCGTCTGGTGATAGTACGGCCACTGCAGCAGCGCCTGCGAGAACGCCAGCGCACGACCGCGCGCCCACGCGGCGGCGTCGAGGCCGAGGGCGGCGCGAAATGCCGGCCGCGCCGTCGCTGGCAACAAGTTCCAGGCGATCCGGGCATCGTCGGCGGGGTCGCCGACACCACACCCCGACCAGTCGATCACCGCGCTGAGCGTGTCGTCGACGAGCAGCAGGTTGCCCGGCGCGATGTCGCCGTGAATCCACACGGGCGCTCCGCCATGGGCTGCGATGCCCCGGGCTGCCTGCCAGCACTGCGCCAGCGGCGCGACATCGGCCAGGCCCAGCGCATGCAGCTGCGCCAACGCCGCCTGCACATCGGCGTCGCGCTGCGCGATGGTGCGGCCAGCCGGTGGCGCATCGGCAACCGGCAGCCGGTGCAGTGCGACGAGGAAGCGGGCAAGCTCATGCGCCAGGCGCGGCGCGTCGGCCAGCGCGCCGACCCGTGGCAGAACGCCCGGCAGCCAGCGCACGACCGACCACGGGTACGGGTAGCCGGCGCCGGGCTGCCCCGCGGCCAGTGGCAGCGGCACTGCCAGCGGCAGGCGCGGCGCCAGCCACGGCAGCCAGCGCTGCTCGTGGGCCACTGCCGCCACCGCCCAATCGATGCGCGGCAAGCGCACCGCCCGCGCATCACCCAGCCGATACATCGCGTGGTCGGTGCCCGCCGAGGCGACCGCAGCGACCGGCAGGGAAGCCCAGTGCGGCAGCTGCTGCTCGAGCAACCGCCGCACCAGCGGCACGTCGGTGGGCACTTCGCCCACATGCATCATGGCACGCCTCAGCCGAGGTGCGGCAGCAGCGCCGCCTGGAACGCATCAGGCTGTTCGATGAACGGCGTGTGCCCGCAGTCGCTCAGCACCACTTCGCGGAAGCTGCCGCCGGCGGCCGCATAGCGCTCGAGCACCGCACGCGTCTGGCCCACCATCGGCTGCGGCGGATGGACGTCCTCGCCCGGCCAGCCAGGCACAAACCCCAGTTTGCCGAGCGTTCCCAGGTCGAAGAACGATGTGTCCGACACGATCGCATCGGCATCGCCACGGATCCACAGCATCGGTGGCTTGACCGCCGCCGCCACGAAGCGCTCGACGCTGTCGCCGACGTACTTTGGCGAGATCGCGTTGATCGGGCCGAACACACCCGGCGCGACATGCGGCCAGTTGCCCGACGGCGTCATGTCGCCGGGGTAACGATCTGGCCCGATCTTCTCGGTCAGCAGCGACGAGAGCAGGTCCTCTTCGCGCGCCGGCACAAACGGCGGCTTCCAGTAGAACGAATTCATCACCACGCGCGGCGATGCCTGCGGGTTGTCGCTCGATCGATCGCCGGCGGCGATCAACTGCGTGAAGGTCGCATTGACCACGCCACCACCCGAGCCGGCACAATCGGGATGGCACGGCACACCATCGAGGCCTTTGCTGCCGCCGAAGCCGTGCGGCGAACCCGGCGCGACCACCGTGCCGCTCAGGATGCGGTGCGGCGCGCTGGCCACCAGATTGAAGACGATCGTGCCACCCATCGAATGCCCGACTGCATGAACCTGCTCGATGCCGAGCACATCGAGCAAGCCGAGCAGATCATCGACCCAGTCGCCGGCGCCGCGCGTCGCGTCGATCAGCAGGTCCTCGGTGTCGCCATAGCCGCGCAGGTCGGGGGCGTAGGCGCGGAACTGTGCCGGCAGTGCCAGCATCGTCGCTTCCCAGAACGTCGCCGACGACGCATTGCCATGGATGAACAACACCGGCGTGGCTCCGGTGCCACTGCTCAGGACGTGTGTGGCGATGCGTGGAGTGGCGATCATCTGCGATGTGATCCCCGGGAGCGTCGGAACCGTCGGCATGCGAATCCTCCTGTGTTCCTCGTCGATGAGCCAGCGACCGGCCATACGCGCCGGCCTGGGGTACGTCAGCCACGGAACTGCTCGCGCAATGCGCGCTTGAGAATCTTCCCCGGCACCCGACAATGGCAACGCATCGAGGATGACCACCTCGCGCGGCACCTTGTAGCGCGCCAGCCGCCCGCGCACCCATTCGCGCAGCGCCTCGGGGGTGATCTCGATGCCGGCATGCAGGACGACACACGCCAGGCCGGCCTCGCCCCAGCGGGCGTCGGGCACGCCGATGACGGCGCACTGGCGCACCGCCGGATGGTGGTACAACGCCTGCTCGACCTCGGCCGGATAGACGTTCTCGCCACCGGAGATGAACATGTCCTTCTTGCGGTCGCGCACGTAAAAATACCATGAATCGTCGTACTCGACAATATCGCCGGTGTGGAACCAGCCATCGGCATCGAATGCCGCAGCCGTCGCGGCGGGGTCATTCCAGTAGCCGGAACACCCCGACGGCCCACGCAACACCAGCTCGCCCGGCTGGTGCGGCCCGAGCGGCCGGTTGTCGTCATCGACGACCCGCACATCGACGAAGAAGTTGGGCCGGCCGATGCTGCCCGCCTTGCGCAACGCGTCCTCGGCAGGCAATGCGAACAACCCCGGCCCGTATTCCGTCATGCCGAAGCCCTGCTTGAAGCGCACCCCCTTTTCACGGGCATAGCGCTCGATCAGGGCGACCGGCAATGGCGCGCCGCCGCTGGTACAGAAGCGCAACGAACCGAGGTCGGCCCCGGCCCAGGCCGGCGCGTCGGCCAGTGCCTGATACATGGTGGGAACGGCCGCGAAGATCGTGACGCGCTCGCGGGCGATCAGGCCGAGCACGCGCGCCGGATCGAACTGCGGCACCAGCACGGTCGTGTTGCCCAGCACGACCTGCGACGAGAGGTAGGTGAACAGGCCGCCGGTATGAAACAGCGGGAAGACATTCAGGTAGATGTCGTCGTGGCGCACGTCGTGGATGACGGTGTTGAGCACGTTCCAGCAGATCTGGCGATGGCTGATGCAGGCGCCGCGCGACGTGCCGGTGGTGCCACCGGTGAACAGCAGGCACGCGATCGCCTCGGGGTCGAGCGTCCCGGCATCGATCGGCGCATCGTCGGTGTCCGCGAGCACGCTGGCATACGGCGTCGCGCCGGGCACACCGGTGGCGCCGAGCTGTATCAGCACCGCATCGCCGGCCAGCTCGACAGCCGCCGGCGCGAACCGTTCGCCGAAGACCAGCACACGCGGCGTGGTGGCGCGCACGATCGCGGCCAGCTCGCTGGTGTGCAGCCGCCAGTTGAGCGGCAGATGGATCGCGCCGAGTTTGGCACAGGCGTGGAACACGTCCAGCTGCTCGATCCCATCATGGGCCAGGATGGCGACCCGGTCGCCGGCGGCGACGCCGGCCGATTCGCGCAACCAGCGCGCCAGCCGATTGACCCGCCGGTTCCACGCGCGGTAGCTCAGGCGCAGTTCGGGGTCGTGCCCGGCGTCGACGATCGCCAACTGATCCGGCGAATACCGTTCGCGCCGCCCGAGATAGTCACCAACCACCACTGCACACCTCGCCAACCAGCCCGCGCCGTGCCGGATTCATGCCACCCAGCGCCACAACGACACTGCCACCGTGATGCCGCCGCCGCTGGCACAGAACAGCACCACCTGCCCCGGCTGCGGGCCACGGCCGCCGCTGATCGCGTCGTCGAGCGCCATCACCACACACGGCGAGCCCGTATACCCCCAGCGGTCCATCACCCAGTGCGTCTTGCCGAGCGGCTGGCCGAGCTGTTGCATCACCGCCTCGATCGTGCGCAGGTTCAGCTGGGTGAAGAAGATGTGATCGACATCGGCGAGGCCAAGCCCGGCGCGCTGCAGCGCCTCGTCGATCACCCGCGGCCAGACCTCGGTGTTGAAGTTGCGCGGGAACGGCCGCACGAACTCGACGTGTGGCGCACCATACTGCGCGATCGCCGCGGCAGTGCTCGGCCGCGCCGCGCCACCACCATAAATCCCCAGCGCATCGTGGTAGGCGCCGATCGTCACCACCCGGCTCGCCAGCCAGCCGGCCTGGTCGCCACGCCCCAGCACCGCGGCGCCGGCGCCATCGCCGAACAGGTTGGCAGTCTTCTTGTCGCGCAGATCGAGGAACCGGCTCATCGCGTAGCCACCGGCCACCAGCACATGGCGCGCCGCGGGCTCGCTCTGCAGCCAGCGCGCCGCCTGGTCGAGCGCGACCACCCAGCCGGCACAGGCGGCATTCAGGTCCCATGCGGCAGCGTTGATCGCGCCGAGCCGATGCTGGACCACCGTCGCGGTCGCTGGCGACAGCATGTCGGGGGTGTCGGTCGACACGATGATCAGATCGAGCTGCGCGGCATCGACGCCAGCGCGTGCCAAGGCGCGCTGCGCCGCCAGCACGACCAGATCCGAGGTCGTCTGGTCGGGCGCCAGCCAGCGCCGCTCGCGGATGCCGACGTTGGCCACGAGCCAGGCGTCGGTCGATGCGCCGATCAAGGCATCGACTTCGGCATTGGTCACCACTCGATCGGGCACGGCGCTGCCTGTGGCCAGGATCACGGGATGCAGCTGGTTCATGTCCCCACCACCAGCCCGCCATCGACACGCAGGGTGGCCCCGGTGATGAAGGCGGCTTCGTCGGATGCGAGGAACAGGTAGGCGTTGGCGATGTCGCGCGGCTGGCCGATGCGCCCCAGCGGCGTGCGCGCCGTCATGCCCTGCAGCACCTTCTCGGGCATCTGCTGCACCATCTCGGTGGCGGTGAAGCCGGGTGCCACCGCATTGACGCGGACACCGTGGCGGCCGAGCTCGCGCGCCCAGACGCGCGTCATGCCGATCACTCCGGCCTTGCTGGCGACATAGTTGGTCTGGCCGAAATTGCCATCGAGGCCGACGACCGACGCGGCATTGAGGATGACGCCGGCACGCTGCCGGATCATCGCAGGTGCCACTGCCCTGGCACACAGGAATGTGCCCTTGAGATTCACCGACACGACCCGGTCGAAGTCGGGTTCCGAGAGGACACCGGCGACGGCGCCATCGCGATACCTGACGAGTTGCCCGTCGCGCACGATGCCGGCGTTGTTGATCAGCACGTCGATGCGCTGATGGTGCGCCAGCACGCCGTCGACCCATGCCTGGACGGCGCTGGCGTCGGTGACATCGAGCCGCTCGAAGCGCGCAGCACCGCCCAATGTGGCACACACCGCCCGCCCGGCTGCGTCGTCGATGTCGGCCAGCGCGACCGCTGCGCCCTCGGCGGCGAAGCGCTCGGCCGTCGCCCGGCCAATTCCGGCGGCCGCCCCAGTGATCAGTACCACCCTGCCCTGCATGCGCATCGTGCCCTCGCGCGCTGGTCGATCCCGCGTGCCGGCGGCCGGCGTCGGCACGGCTGGTACGCCACCGCCACACTATACCATAGCCGTGCCAACGGTCCACACGGCATCAGCGGGGCGGCGCGTGGTCCTGCATCGTGTCGACCATCGGCGCTGCGACGCCGAGCAGCAGCCAGTCGAGCGAGACGTCCAGCGCGTAATGGATCGCAATCAGTTCGACAGCACTCGCGACCGAATCGCCGTTCTCGATGCGACTGTATTGCGTGCGGCTGATCGCCACCTGGGCGACCTCGCAACGGGCCCGGATCTGCTCCTGCGACAACGCCAACTGCCGGCGCCGGTCGCGTAGACGCGCCCCGATCTGCCGCGCCACGCGCCGCTCGTGCGTCTCGTATTCCACTGGAAGCTCGCGGATCCGCCTGGGCATGACCACCCCCGGCGGATATGGTGTCACGAATGCATGGCCCATCGTCCCTTCTATGGGAATCCCACACCCCTTCGCGCCTTCGTATGATCGTGTGATCGTATGATCGTGTGATCGCACAATGTGGTAGGATGCGCCCCAGGATAGTGCGCGTGGCGCAGTGACGGAGGTAGGC
>CAIQIY010000347.1 GCA_903871975.1 uncultured Chloroflexota bacterium
GGCATACCGGGCGATGCTTGCGGTCACGCCGAACCGCCTGCGCAACCGTGCACCACCAACAGGCCTGGCGTGGTGCCAATGCGATGGTGCCGCGATACCGAGCGTATCGATAACCGCCACACGGCACTACGACGCAGCACAGCACGCCGCACCATCAGTCCACGGTATCCGGTGATCACGACCCGTCATCTGCACGCCACCGCGTCACGGCTCATCGCCAGTGGCAATCGGCCGCGCCGGATCGCTCGACCAATCGCTCCACGAGCCGGGATACAGCAACGCCGCGCGACCGATCAGGTGCAGCGCGAAAATGGTGTGGGTAGCACTGACGCCCGAGCCACAATAGCAGATGACTTGCGCGGCGTCGGTGGCACCAAGTGCGTCGTAGCGCGCTGCCAATGCCGCAGCTGACACGAGTCGACCATTGGCAGCAACATCGCCGCTGAAATGTGCCGAGCGCGCGCCCGGAATATGGCCAGCACGCGGATCCAGCGGCTCGACGCGGCCGGCATACCGCTCGGCTGCCCGGGAGTCCAGCAGCACCGTGCCGGGTGACGCGCACACGGCAGCGACGCCGTCTGCATCGATCGTGAGGCCGTCGCGCCAGCGCGGCACGAAGACCGCACGGGGCGGGGTGATGGGCTGGTCGCTGGTGGGGTACCCCGCCGAACACCATGCCTGCCAGCCGCCATCGAGCACCGAGACGGCTTCATGGCCATATGCGCGTAGCAACCACCACAAGCGCGTCGCTGCCATGCCGCCCGGCAGATCATACGCGACCACATGGGTATCGGCAGCAATGCCGGCACGCGACGCGGTTTCGGCAAATGTGCTGGCGTCGGGCAGTGGATGGCGGCCCGGTCCGCTGCCGGGCGGTCCCGACAGATCCGCCGCGACATCAAGGTAGACAGCGCCCGGAATGTGGCTGCTGCAGTATTCAGCGGCGCCGCGCTGTGGCTCGAGCAAATACCAGCGCGTATCGATGATCCGGACATGCGGATCGTCGTAGTGGGATGCGAGCCAGTCGACGCTCACCAATGGTGTCGTCATGGTGTATTCCCTCCAGCATGGTATCAGCGACGACCCACCGTTGGGGTAGGCAGCACTCCGTGCCCTGAGTCGCCGAGGGGCACCACATCAGCCGAGCACGTAGCGTGGTGGTGCTTCAGGGTCATCATACAGCTGATCAGGATTGGTGATGCGCAACTCGCCGCGAGTATCCAGGTATTCGACGTACGCCCCGATTTTCTGGAGCCCGAGCAACAGATTGAAGTCGCGAATGCGTGGATGCACCGCGCCGGTAATTTCGGCAATGGTACGTGGCACCGCGCACGCGTGGCGCACACGTTCAAGGCGGCGATGTTGATCGCGTTCCATATGCTCGATGGCTGATGCCAGATCGGGCATCGGGTCATCATGCCCACCGAGCGCCATGGTCACCCCAGAGACGTGTCGCAACCGCTCCAACGATGCCAGGTAGTGCATCAACCCGCTCGACGGCGCGATGCGCTCCGGTGCCAGAAACATCGCCGTCACCGGCAGAATCTGATCCGCCGTGAACAGCAGGTCATCGAGTTGCAGGCAGACGTGGCCAGCGCAATGCCCCGGCGTGTGAATCACCCGAAACCGTTCATCGAGCAGATCTCCATCGTGCAGGACGTGCTCTGGCGCGATCGAGGGGTAGCCACCGCGGCCGCCACCATGAAACTGCTCCAGGTGTGCACGTTGTTCCGGCACGACGCCGGCGAAGCGCAGATACTCGCGCATGCCACGGACACTGAGGGCATGTCGCTCATCATATGCCGCGATGATGGCGCGATCAAGCACATGGATCGCGATCGGCGCGGCCGAGTGTCGTCGCACATACCCCAAGCCACCATAGTGGTCGATGTGACCATGCGACACCACAATCCGGCTGAGATGCGCCCAGTCGATCGCCTCGCCCCAGTCATCGCGCACGCTCGCCAGCCCGGCAGCGAGATCGGCGTCGCTGGTACCACGGCCACTACCGACATCGATCAGTGCGCTATATGCGCCGTCGAGCACCAGATAGGCGTACCCGATCATCCACGGGAACACATGCAATGGGAGGCGGTAGACACGCACACCGCCGGTGCTGAGATACCGAGTCACCGATACCGTCGTCATGGTTGGTTCGTCCTATGTTCGAGGCAACGCCAGTGCCACCAACCAGCCGACAATCATCAGCACGCCGGTCTGCAGATGCAGCTGCGCCGCCAGCGGAACAATTGGCTGCAGACGGGCAGGTTCACTCTCGGCCGCGGCGATGCGCATCAAGCGCACCGCGACCGGCAGCGTGACCAGCCCGAGCAACGTCGGCCACGGGGTGATGCCCGCCACCACCAGCGCGCTCAGCACCACGTACGCGCCGATGAGCAGCACGTAGAGCTCCGTCCTGGCACCCGCGCGGCCGAGGATGGTCGCCAGCGTGCGTTTCCCACTGCGTCGATCGCCATCAAGATCGCGCAGATTGTTGGCATGCAGGATCGCCGCCACCAGGAACCCCACCGGCAACGCCGCCAGCACCACGCCGAGCGGTGCATCCTGCCGCTGGACATAGTAGGAACCGGCCACGATCACCGGCCCCATGAAGATGAACACGGCCAGCTCGCCGAGGCCGTGATAGGCCAATGCGAATGGTCCGGCCGTATAGAAGAACCCGACGGCGAGGCTGGCGATCCCGATCCAGAGAATCAGCGGCCCGCTGACACTCACCAGATACAGGCCGATCACTGCCCCCAGCGCGAATGCCACCAGCCCGCCGGCAAACACCTGACGGGGCGTCAGCGCACCCTGCAAGATGGCATCGCCAGTCCCGATCGAACCGGGACGATCAGTGCCTTTTTGATAGTCGTAGTAGTCGTTGATCAGATTGGTGCCACCCTGGATCGCCACCGAGCCAATCAGCGTCAGGAACAGGAGCCACCCATCGACCGTGCCTGCCACCGCCGCGATGCTGCTCCCCAGCAAGACCGGAATGATGGCGGCAGTATAGCTCCATGGGCGCATCGCACGCCACCACGTGCGGGCATAGTGCTGCATACGCGTCTCCCGGATGCGGACGCTCGTCGCCTGCCATGGCACGAGCAGATACTCGACCTCGTCGAGCAACACCGTCGCCAGCCAACCGATCAATGCCACGACGATCAAGGCGGCGACCATGCGATCGATGGCGTAGACTTCGTAGGATTGCCAGATCAGGCGGCCGATGCCGTCGTTCGCGCCAACGAATTCGATGCCGACGATCAGCGTCAGGGCGTAGCCCACGCCGAGTTTGATGCTGGCCATGATTCCTGGCATGCTGCCGGGCAGCGCTACCGTCCAGAACAGTTCGCGCGCGCGGGCACCGAAGCTGCGTGCCACATCGAACATGCGCGGATCAACCTGGAGCACACTGGCAGCCACGTTCAGCACGACCAGGAAGAACACACTCACCGCGATGGTGACGATCTTGCTGGTCTCGCCGATGCCGAGCGACACGATGATCAACGGCAGCAGCGCGATCTTGGGGATCGGGTAGATCGCGGCGGCGAGCGGACGCACCGCGGCACGAACCGGCGCAGCGATACCCATCAGGATGCCGACCACGATCGCCGGCACGGCGCCGAGCACAAACCCGACGGTCACGCGCAACAGGCTGATGCCGGCATCGCGCACCAGCTGCCCCGACATGGCCAACTCGACCAGCGTGACCAGCACCTCCGACGGCGGTGGGTAGAAGATACGGTTCAGCCAGGTCGACGCGACGGCCAGCTCCCACACGAGCAGCAGCGCGAGCGGCGACAGCAGCGATAGTGCCCGGTCGCGCCGGGTCATATGTCAGCCTCGTCGCGTTCAGCATCGCGTGCGCGGGCGACTTCATCGCGCAATACCGACCAGATCTCGCCGTACAGCGTGCCAAAACGTGGATCGCTGCGCAGCGCGGCGGCATCGCGTGGGCGCTGGAACGGCACGTCGATGGTAGCGATGATCCGACCAGGTCGCGCCGACATGACGTACACCCGGTCGCCCAGCGCCAATGCCTCGTCGATGCCATGCGTCACGAACAAGACCGTGCGGCCGTCGCCCTCCCATTGGCGCAACAAGGTCTGCTGCAGCAGCAGGCGATTCTGTGCGTCGAGCGCGGCGAATGGCTCGTCCATCAGCAGCACGGCCGGATCATAGGCAAATGCCCGTGCCAAGCCCACACGTTGCAGCATGCCACCCGACAACTGTGCAGGGTAGGCATCGGCAAAGCGTTCGAGGCCGATCTCGGCCAGCCAGCGACGAACGATCGGCGCACGCTGTGCCGGTGCAATGCCGCGCATCCGCAAGCCATAGCCGACGTTCTCGGCCACGGTATACCACGGAAAGACACCACCATTCTGGAAGACCATGCCGGCCGTCGGGCGCGCTGCATCGGCGGGCTGGATCCATGCATGCCCCGCATCGGCCGGCTGCAGCCCGGCCAACACGCGCAGCAGCGTCGTCTTGCCGCACCCACTGGGCCCGACGATACATGCCAGCTCGCCCGCAGTAATGTCCAGCGTCAGCCCCGCCAGCGCCGCGACCAGCCCTTGGCGACTGCGAAACGTGACGTGCAGGTCGGTGACGCTGATCGTTCCAGCGCGCATCACGTGCCTCCCGGGCCTGGGCGGATGATGCCCACCCAGCCCGCGGTCACTTTCCGGCGTCGAGTTCGGCAGCGACCTCAGCAGCGATTCCGGCATCGATGAAGGCGCTCATGTCGAGCGGCTGATCGTACTCGAGCAAGCCACGGCCAAGGAAAAACTGCTGCATCGTGTCGATGTCGCCGGTTGGCACAACCCCATTCGGGTCGTATTGTGGCCGTGGCAGGCGTTTGAGCACCGCTGCCGGCACCTTGGTGTACTGCTCGATGATCGCCGCAATCTCGTCGCTCATGTACTCGCCCTGGAGATCACGGGCCGCACGCAGATACGCGCGCAGAAACTTTTTGGCATCGGCCGGGCGCTGCTCGAGCAATGCCCCCATATAGACATAGGTCGCGGTAAATCCATCGACGAAGTCATCACTGAGGACCGCCACCACACCCTGATCGACGTTGATCGTGGTGATGGGTTCGGCGAGCATCGCGGCATCCAGTGTGCCGCTCTCGAGTGCCGGCGGTACATTGGCAAACGGCACGCCTTCGAGTTGAATGTCGTCGAACGTCAGCCCGCCCTGGGCCAGCGCCTGGGCCAGCCAGTACTCGGTGCCGGCACCGATGCCATTGACGGCGACCTTCTTGCCCTTCAGGTCGGCGACGCTGGTGATCTCGCCGGTGCGCTTCGCACTGATCACCAGTGCCGTGACGACAGGTGGGCGCTCGGAATGCAGTGGCGCCACGATCTTGAAGCCAACGCCACGCGCCGCGGCATTGAACAGCCCGGCACCGACACCGCCGAGCGCAACATCGAAATTGCCCGCAGCCAGCTGGACGACCGCTTCGTTGCCGCTCTGCAGGGGCGTGAGCTCGAGCGTGATGCCCTCCTGCGCGAAATAGCCACGCTCGATGCCGACAAACAGCGGCGCGTAGATCAGAATGGGAATGTAGCCGGTCCGGATTGTGACAGGCTGCGCCGGCCCACCGATGCCGGCACATCCACTCAGGAAGAGCGACAGCCCGACCAATACCAGCGCAATGCGCTGCCCGACAGAGTTCGTCCGCATGGCTCTGACTCCGCGTTCATGGCGTACGCCCGGCCCCGCTGGTCGTGCGCCTCACTATTGTACCGAAAATCACGATTCTGACAACCTGGA
>CAIQIY010000348.1 GCA_903871975.1 uncultured Chloroflexota bacterium
CACCTCGCCTTGGATCGTCAGCACACCCTGCTCGAACGTCAGCTCCAGGTCTTCGGCGCGCAGCCCCGGCACCGCCAGCTCCAGGTGGTAGGCTTCGGCACTCTCGCTCACATCGAGTGCCGGCGCGAAGCGACGCGCACCGGCGCGCGCCAGCGGTCCATCCAACAACTGGTCCATCGTCTCGTGCAGCATCACCAGCTCCTGCAAGCCATTGCGGCGCATCATCATCGTCATTGTCGGTATCCTCTCCCGGGTGACGACTGCCACCGCTCCAGCGGCGGCTCCCACGTCCCGTTCACCCGTCTGCTGCCAGTATAGGCATGGCGTGTTAGAATGACGTCAGCCGACTGCTAGCACGGCATTAGAGCACCATTGGCCGGATGGCATCCCGATGGACCGCGAGACTCATCTGCGACAACGTGAGAGCCTGTTGCGCATCAGCCGGGCACTCACCGCACAACTCGAGCTCGACAGCGTCCTGACGCTGGTCATCGATGTGGCAGTCGAGCTGCTCGCCGGCACCACCGGCCTGATCGCGCTGCGCGAAGAGGGTGGCCAGCTGCAGATCCGTGCCGCCACCAACATGTCACCCGAATCCTGGCCGATCTTCGACGCGTTACTGGCGACCCCACTCGACGACCGGCCGCGAGTGCAGGCAGCGCTGCATCAGGCGAGCCTGAGCGCCGACCTGCCGTTGCGCCACATGACGGCACTACCGTTGGTGTTCCGGCACACCAGCGTCGGCGTGATCTATGTCTTTCGTGCTGCCGTCAACCTCGAATTCACCGCCGAGGAGGGCGATCTGCTCAGTGCCTTCGCCCAGCAGGCGGCGATCGCCGTCAGCAACGCGCGCCTGTTCCAGAGCGTCGTCCGCGAGAAGCAACATCTCGCCGCGCTCATCGAACAAAGCGCCGACGGCGTCATGATCATCGACGCACGCTGGCGCATCACCAGCTTCAACCGGGCGATGGAGCAGCTCACGGGCACCGAGCGCAGCGCCGCCATCGGTCGGCCATGCGCCGAAGTCGTCGGCATCACCAGCCAGGAGGGCATCAACCTGTGCCTGAGTGATTGCCCATTGCAACGGCGCCCACTCGCCGACGAACCCGTCATCGCCGGCTGGGTCAGTTCTGGCGATGGGCGGCGACGCTACGTACAGAGTCGCTATGCCGTCCAGCTCGGCGCCAACGGCGAGTTTCTCGGTGCCATCGCCAACGTGCGTGACATCACGCTGCAACGTGCCGAAGAAGCCCTGCAGAACAGTTTCATCTCGGTCATGTCGCACGAACTCAAGACGCCGGTGAGCATCATCAAGGGCTACGCCGAGATGCTGGCGCGCGAGGATGCCCAGTGGGATCTGGCGACGATCCGCGATGGCCTGCACGTCATCATCGACGAAGCCGACCGGCTCACGCGGCAGATCAATGCGCTGCTCGAGGTCTCGCGGCTCCACGCCGATGGCATGCGCCTCACGCTGCGCGAGTGGGCGTTGCCGCCGCTGGCACATCAGGTCATCGAGCGACTCGCGCCACATGCCGGCCCGCAGTTCAGCTTCGAGCTGCGCTTTGCCGACGACTTCCCGGCCGTCATGGGCGACGAAGAGCGTACGCGCACCGTCCTGGAGAATTTGGTGACCAATGCCATCAAATACAGCCCCGACGGTGGTATGATTCGTGTGACGGGGCGCGTCGCCGGCGATGATGCCGTGATCGCGGTGAGCGACCAGGGTATCGGCATCGCCGCTGCCGACCAGGCACGAATCTTTGGCCGGTTCTATCGCGTCGATAATCGCCTGCGCCGCGAGACCCAGGGTGCCGGATTGGGGCTGTTCCTGTGCCGCGGCATCGTCGAGGCGCAAGGCGGCACGATCTGGGTCGAAAGCCAACCGGGCCGTGGATCACGCTTCTCGTTCACGATGCCGCTCGCGCGCCGCCAATTGAGCACCGACGCGCCACTGCCGGCGCGACCGGCGAGCGGTGTGGTGCGGCTCCTCGAAGATCATGCGAGCCATGGATCGGATCATGTCTGACCTGAACAACCGATGCATTCTGGTCGTCGACGACGAACCGCGCATGGTGAACTTCATGCGGGCCAACCTCGAACTCGAGGGCTGCCGCGTGATCACTGCGACCAATGGTCGCGATGCGCTGGAGCGTGCGCGCGACGACATGCCCGACGTGATGTTGCTCGACATCATGATGCCGGGCATGGACGGATTCGAAACGCTCCGGCGGCTGCGTCAGGCTTCGCAACTGCCGGTGTTGGTGCTGACTGCCAAGGATGACGAGGACGATCGCATCAGAGGGCTGGAGCTGGGGGCCGATGATTATATCGGCAAGCCATTCAGCCACCGCGAACTCGTCAGCCGCATCCGGGCGGTCCTGCGCCGTCACCATGCACCCCCGCCGGCCACTCAGACAGCGATACGGATCGACGACCGTCTGACGGTGGATTTTGCACGCCACGAGGTTCTGGTATGTGGCGAGCGGATCAACCTGCGGCCGACCGAGTATCGTCTCCTGTATCACCTGGTTCAGAATGCCGGCTACGTGATGAATCACGAGACGTTGCTCACGCGGGTCTGGGGGCCGGAATATCGCGACGAGACCCACTATTTGCGGCTGTATGTGACGTATCTGCGCCAGAAGATCGAGGAAGATCCGGCCAACCCGACGTATATTCTCACCGAGCGCGGCGTGGGGTATCGCTTCCGTGATCTCGCACCGCGCACCGAGAGGTAGCCCGATGGCACGACGATGGCTGGCGCGACTGCGGCGTGCCGCGGTGAATGCCTGGCGCCGACTCTGGCGTCGCGACCTCGGCGTCATCCGCTTGCACATCAGCGCGCCGTTGCCGCTGGTCGGCGCACCACTGGCGTGGTGGCAACGCCGCATCCTTGGCCGTACGCCAGCAGCCACACTCGACTCGTGGCGCATGCTGGTAGACCGCATCATCGCCGATCCACGCAGCCACACGGTGCTGATCGAGATCGAGGCGGCGCCAGGCGGCTGGGCCACCATCGCGAGTCTGCGTGGTGAACTCGCACGGCTGCGGGCAGCCGGCCGCCGGGTGGTGGCACGCCTGCACCAGGCCGATCTGCCGTGTTACGCACTGGCGTGTGCGGCCGAGCAGATCGTGCTGCCCGCCGAATCGCTGTTCGCGGTCGTGGGGCTGCGCCTCGAAGTCAGGTTCCTCGCTGCAGCGCTGGCCAATGTCGGAATCGAGGCCGACGTCGCGGCAGTATCGCCCTACAAATCCGGTGGCGATTCATTCACCCGGCGCGAATGCTCGCCCGAAGCACGCGAGCAGCTCGAACGGCTGCTCGATGGGCGCTATGGCGCCGCGCTCGCCATGATCGCCGACGGCCGCGGCATGACTGTCGACCAGGTACAGCAGGCGATCGACGCCGCACCATACAGCGCCGCCGCCGCCCTCGCCGCCGGGCTGGTCGATGCCGTGTGCTACGACGACGAACTGCCCGCGTTGCTCGGCCGCGAAGGCCGCCCGGCGACATTCGTCGCCATGCCGGAGCTGGAGCGGCAGCTGTGCCTGCCGCCGGTCGCGCGCAGCCGCCCGCTCGCCGTGATCAGCATCGCCGGCACGATCGCGCGTGGCACCGATCGCCGCATCCCACTTCCATTGCCGCTGTTCGGTGGTGCCACGGCAGGTGCTGCCAGCGTCACTGCCGCGCTGCGCACCGCCGAAGCCGACCGTCGCATCGCCGCGGTCGTGCTCGCGATCGATTCGCCGGGCGGTGATGCGTTCGCCAGCGATCAGATCTGGCGCGAGGTGCAACGCGTGCGCCGGCGCAAACCGGTGATCGCACTGTTGGGCGATGTGGCTGCTTCGGGTGGATATTATGTCGCCGCAGCAGCGACCCAGATCATCGCACAGCCCGGAACGATCACCGGCAGCATCGGGGTGTTCGTGCTGCGTCCGACGATCGCCGGCCTGTATCAGCGGCTCGGCGTCGATCACGATGTCCTCGGCCGCGGCGCCAATCATGGGTTCTTCGAGCCGACGACGCCCCCCGATGCGACGGAGCGCCAGGCCATCGCGCGGCTGCTCGACGACACCTACCAGGCGTTCCTGCGCCGCGTCGCCGACGGCCGACCGATCGCCGCCGCCGATCTGCCCCCGGTGGCTGGTGGGCGCGTCTGGCTGGGCAGCGAAGCGCACGAGCATCGCCTGGTCGACGCCCTGGGCGGCCTGGCCGACGCGATCACCGCGGCACAACGCGCGGCAGGCGTGCCCATCGATCCGGCGGCACCGTTGCGGCTGGTCCGTGCGACCGGCATCACACCCGATGCACCGCCCTTCCCGGATGCCGCGCACCTGCTCGGCTCCCTGATCCGCCCATCAGTCTGGCTGGCAGCACCGATCGATCTGCAGTTTGACCACGTGCCCGATCACGCCCTACCCGATGTGAGGCAACCATGACCCATACCGGAGCATCCACCAGCGCGTTCATCATCGATACTGGCGAGCGCGACTTCCAGCGCGATGTGCTCGAGCGCTCGCGCGATGTGCCTGTCGTCGCCGACTTCTGGGCGCCGTGGTGCGGCCCGTGCAAGACCCTCGGCCCGATCCTCGAGCGCCTGGCGACCGCCGGCAATGGCAGCTTCGTGCTGGCACGCATCAATGTCGACCAGAATCAGCGCCTGTCGCAGACATACGGCGTGCAGGGCATTCCGGCGGTCAAGGCGTTCCGCGACGGCCGTGTCGTCGATGAGTTCACCGGTGCGCAGCCCGAATCGCGCGTGCGCGCCTGGCTCGAGAAGATCGCCGTTCCACCACGTACGGCGGTCGATCTGCTGGTCGAACATGCTGCTGCGCTCGAGGCAACGGACCTGGCCGAGGCATGCCGCGAGTATCGCCTGGCGCTCGAGCAGGACCCTGGTCATGCCGTTGCGCTGCTCGGTGCCGGTCGTGCCGCGACGTTGCTGGGCGCGGCCGATGCTGCGGAGATCCTGCGTCGGCTGCCGCGGGGCACGCCACAGTCGGCACAGGCGCAGGGCTGGCTGGCACTCGCACCGTTGCTGGCAGCTGCAGACGCACTGGCACACCCTGCGGCGCACGCGCGGCTGGCACAGATGCCCGGCGACACCGAGGCGCGCTACGCGCTGGCTGCCCACGCGGTACGCGCACAACGCTACCCCGAGGCCATCGAGCATCTGCTGGCGGTCGTGGCGCGCGACCGGGCGTTCGGTAGCGATGCCGGGCGGCGCATGGTGCTGGCATTGTTCGC
>CAIQIY010000349.1 GCA_903871975.1 uncultured Chloroflexota bacterium
CACCCGTGCGATCGGGCCATTGGGGCCGATCGCTTCGGCATCGAGCACATCGATCCCATCGATGTGCGTGACCACATCGAACGGCCGCAGCCCGGCCCGCTCGGCCGGGCTCCCGCTGGCGATGCGCGTCAGCAGGACACCTTCGTCAGTCTCGCGGACGAGTGCGCCGATGCCGACGTAGCGTTGATCGCCTTCGAAACGCGCCAGATCTTCGGCGACCTGCTGTGGCGTCTGAAAATTCGAGTGATCATCGTCGAAACGCCGGATCAGCTCGCTGAGCGTGTCGTAGAACGCGTTGGTGTCACCATCGAGGACACGGGCGCCATATTCGTCGCGGATCGCCGACCAATCGAGGCCGCGATAGTCTTCGTAGACATAGCGATCAGCGACGAGTTGCCACAATTCGCCGAAGATGCGGCTGCGATCCGCAGCATCGACCGGCACGACCGTCGGCGATGGCGTGAGCGTGGGCGTGGCACTCGGCGGTACATTCGGCACGCTGGTCGCTGGTGACAGCGTCGCGCTCGGCGCGGGTGCGGGCGCGGGCGTCGCGCTCGGGCGCTGCAATGCGATGCGTGTCGGCGCGGCAGGGGGCGCCGGTGCGTCGGAGCCGGGCCAGGGCAGGCTGCAGCCAGCGACCAGTAGCGCAAGCAGGCCAGGGAGAAGCCAGCGATTCATGAATGGCGTGCCTTTCGGCGCGGACACCCGGTGCTATCGGGCAACGCGCCCTGCATGAACGCGTACGGGCGAGCCCGCCCGCCCGCGTGCGGATGACGAACCCGGTTGATGCACGGCATGACACGCGCCGCACCGTTGTCTGTCGCACGGCCACCATCGTTGCCTGATGGCTACGAAGGCCCGGCACCGGAGCACCGCCGGCCCCGGTCCGGCCCAGCCGGCACGCACGATCCGACGCTCGCGGTGCCGCATGCCTCACCCCGCCCGATGGGGCGCGACCCGGCCGACCAGTACCAGCAGCGCGAGGCCGCTCGCACCAATCGAGATCAACGCCAGCTGCAGACCATACCGCACCGCGATCGCGCCGATCAGCGGCGGGATGATGATGAAGCAGAGGTATGCCGTCGCCATGATCGCACCGGTGATCGCACCGGATTGCCCTGGCGCGACGCGTGCCGCGGCACTCAGCACCGTCGGGATGACGCCGGCGACGCCGACGCCGCACAGTGCAAATGCGACGATCGCGATCCACAGCTGCGGTTGTGGCAGCAGCAGCAGCCCGCCGGCGATCACCAGCAGCGCCCCCGAGACCACCAGCGAGACGCGCGGGCCCCAGCGGGCGACCAGCGGCGCATTCAACAGCCGACCGACGAACATCGTGGCATTGAACAGCGCGAATGCGGCACCGCTCGCCAGCACGTCGGCGCCGAGTTGTTGCAGGTAGATCACCGACCAGCCGATGGCGACGGTCTCGCCGACGACGCCCAGCAGGCCGATCAGTGCCAGCCAGGCGATCGCCGGCACGGCGAGGATGTGGAATGCCGCGAGCGGCGAGCTGCTGTCGCCACCTGTCTCGGGCGCATAGGCAATCGGCAAGGTCGCCAGCAATGCGATGGCGCTGAGCGCGGCGATGGCATACAGCAGATCCTGGTACGTCCAGCCGGCTTCGAGCAGCGCACCGGCCACCAGCGCGCCGATCACGGCACCACCGCTGAACCCGGCATGCATCGCATTCATCACCGAACGGCCGGTGGCGTGCTCCCAGTCGAGCGTGGCGCTGTTGATCACCATCTCGAGCGCGCCGAACGCCGTGCCTTGCAGCAGCAATGCGCCGATCAGCGCCCAGAAGCCATCAGCGCGCGCGGTGACGATCATTGCGCCACCCAGGATCACCAGGCCGGCCAATGCCAGGCGCTTCTTGCCGGTGATGGCGACGATCGCACCACCCGCGAGCAGGATGACGATCGCGATCAGCGGTGATGCCAGCTGCGCATTGCCGATGTCGGCTTCGTCAAGCCGTAGCGTCGGCATGAGTTCGGCCCACAACACGCCGAATGTGCTGACGGTGATGCCGAACAGCAGCATATAGCTGAACAGCAGCATGACGACGGGCAGCGGGCGCCACGGGCGCGGGGCAAGCGATGCATCCACTCAGGCTACCTCGGTTGGTGCGGCGATGCGGTATGCGACGCCGCTGTCGGTGATCAGATGCCATGTCGTGTCGTCGAGCGGGATGCCGCCGCGCTCGCGCTCGTGTCGTGTGCGCCGTTCCGGCTCACCTGGGAGCACAACCTCGGCGAAGCCCGGAGCCGGCGGGACGGCGACGACGCGTGCACAGAATGCGGCGACGTCGGCGGCGTAGGCCACCGGATCGCGGAACGCTGCCGGATCGAGCACGATGAACAACATGCCGTTGCCGCCGGGAATGACCTCGCCCGGTGTCTCGGCGAGGACGCCGCCGAGCAGTTCGACGAGCAGCGCCAGCGCGTAGCCCTTGTGGCCGGCCATCGGCAGCAGCACCCCACCGCGGTAAAAATCACCCGGGTCGGTCGACGGATGCCCGGCAGCGTCGAGGATCAAGCCAGGCGGCACCGGCTGGCCCTGGTTGAACGCGATGCGCAGCTTGCCCTCGGCAACGGTGCTGGTGGCAATATCGATCACGATCGGATCGGCACCGGCATGCGGAATGGCCGCGGCGACCGGGTTGGTGCCGAGCGCCCGGCCAGCGCCACCATGGGGTGCAACCGGGCCGAGCGGCCGGCCGGCGTTGCAGAACGCCAGCCCGATCAGGCCCGCCGCGGCGGCGACTTCGACCCATTCGCCCATGCGGCCGGCATGGCTGCAGCGCTCGATGGTCACCGCTGCGATGCCGTGCTGCCGGGCCCGCGCGACTGCCTCGCCGATCGCAAACCGCGCCGCGAGCTGGCCGAAGCCACGCTGTGCGTCGACGACCGCCACGACCCCGCGCTCGCGCGCAATCCGCGGCACCGCAGCCGGATCGGTCTCGCCACGAGCGATGCTGGCGAGGTATTGCGGCACACGCACGACGCCGTGCGAATCATGGCCGACGAGGTTACTGGCGACGAGCGATGCCGCGACCGCTGCGGCATGGGGCGGCGGCGCGCCGGCGGCGGCGAAGATCTGGCCGACGTAGTCGGAGAGCACTGCGGGTGTGACCAGCGGCATGGCGACTCCTGTGTTGCCGATTCACCCCCATCCTACCACGTCCACGGCACGCATGCAGCCGCCCGTCACGTGTGGGTGCTCAGGTTGGCTGGCGCGGCAGGACACCATCACGTGTCCGCGCATCGGATGGGTGATCGATGATGCGATCCCATTCGTCGGCGGCCGAGCGCGCGACGACCGCCACCAGCGGCCCGTCACCGATGTTGTAGACCTCGTGGGGCATGCCCGGTTCGATGTAGATGAAATCACCGGCTTCGTTGTCGATGCTGTGCTCGAGGTCGGCGCCGAAGATGTGTCGCACCCGCCCTTCGAGGATGAACAGCATGACCTCGAAGCCGTCGTGGATGTGCGCATATGCCACCGCACCCGGCGGCACCGTGGCCACGTTCATCGAGAGCTCGCGTGCACCGGTGTTGCGCGCCGACAGGCCCGTCTTGTAGCGAATGCCATTCCAGGCGCGGCTGGAGGGGCCACCGCCACGGATGACGTGAATGCCGGCGTGTGCTTCGACATACTGCCGCAGATCGTCGTCCTGCGAAGCCATCGCGTTCCTTCCTTTCGTATGGCGGCATCACTGTCGGCGCAGTGCCGGCAGCACCACCGTGCCCAACAGAGCGAGCCCGCCGGCCGTGCTGCGGCCATGGGGCGTGCCAAACTCAACGCGTTGTGCGCCGGCAGCGACGAGCGCCGCAGCCTGGTCGATGATGTCGGTGGGCGCGCCGGCAAACGCGAAGCGCTGCAGCAGCTCATCGGAGATCAGCGCCGCCGCGGCAGCATGGTCATGTCGGGCCGCCGCAGCCCGCAGCCGCTCCAGCAATGCGGGGTCGAGCGTAAGCGTCGGGTCGAGATCGGCGACGACCGGCAGATACAGCGCGACCTCGCGCCGCGCGATGGCACGGGCCGCTGCGGCGTCGTCGTCGACGACACAGACGGCGCCGATGACCAGCTCGATCATGGTTCCGTCGCGGCCGGCATGCTGTGCGGCAGCGTCGATCAAGCGCCGGAAGTACGGCACGACGTCGGGATTGGCGCTGCCACCGATCTTCACGGCACTGATCTGATCGATACAGGCGCGGATGGTCTGGGGCCCCCACGAGCCCAGCAGAAACGGAACGTCGTCGCGCAGTACTGGCCAGCGCAGCGTGGCACCGCCGGCGAGCGTGAAGCAGCTGCCGCTGAACGGGGCGGGATCGCGCCGCAGCAGATGGCGTACGCAGGCCAAGGCCTCGCGCAATGCCGTGACCGGCTGCGTCGGCTCGCAACCCACGGCGTCGAGCCACGCACCGCGCGCCATGCCGAGCGTCGCCCGCCCGCCAGCTGCCTCGTCGAGCAGCGCGGTGTCGCCGGCGATCAGCAGCGGATGACACACAAACGGGTTGACCGCCGCGACGCTCAGCTCGATCCGATCGGTCGCACGGGCCATCTCGAGCAATGGCAGCCATGCCGGCTGGAAATACAGATCGTTGTAGACCGTGACCATGTCGAAGCCGTAGGCCTCGACCTGCGCCGCCAACGGGCCATAGGCGGCGAGCGGCTTGTCGGTCTGGAAGGCAATCGAATAGCGCATGGTGCACACACCTCGGCGGGCGTTTTCGCCCATCATCACCCATCGGCGCAGCGCTGTCAACCTGGCCGCATCGGTCATGTCGGGTAGAATGGCGGCGAACGACGACACCTGAACAGGAGGCCAACGATGGATCCATCGGTCGCACCGGACACGTTCACGCTCTATGACCTGACGGTGGTCGTCGAGCGGATCGAAGGCCACTGCACCTGCGCGATGACGGTCGGCGATCATGTGCTGCTGCAGGGTGGCAAGCTCGCACTGCCGGCGGGCCAGAGCTTCTGTGTCTATGCGCTGCAGGCGGCGCTGCCGCTGCTGCCGGCGAAGCAACGACAGAACCACCCGGCCGACTGGATGGAGACCGATGCGCGCGTGACCTGCCCGGACCCGGCGTGCCGCCTGATCATGCGTATCGATCGCACCGCGACGCGTACGCTGCGCCACGACGATGTCAGCCCGCTACCGTGGGCCGGCATCGCCGACACGCCGCCGGCGTGAATGCGCCGCCGCGACGTGGCCCTGGCGACCACGCGGCCCGCCTGGCATCACGCGCGGCGTGCGTGGTATGTGATGGACGGCCACATGATGGTGGTTCGTCCGATCAGACCGACGGAGGACGCAATGCTGCAGCCCACGTGGTGGAGCGCCGTGTGCAACATCATCACCGGCGGTCGCACCGCACCCATCAGCACATCGACGGCCGCCACGGTGCCATTGAGCGCAACGCGGACGGTGGCTGCGCCCGGCAGCACCCACCCAGCACCCGACGAGGCGCATCGCGATCGCGCGGGCGCCGAGTATCTCGACATCCCGGCCGGTGGCGCGATCGGCGCCTTCCAGATCATGCGCACGCCCGTGACCAATGCGATGTACCACCAGGCCGTCGTCGCCGGCGCCTGCCCGATGCCCGACCGGCTGGGCGGACAGCGCCTGCAGGACCCCGAGTACGCCGACCACCCGGTGGTTCTGGTGCGGCGCAGCGCCGCCCGTGCGTACGCCAGCTGGGTCGGCGGCGTGCTGCCGAGCGACGCCGAGTGGTTGCGTGCGGCGTTCGGCGACGACGATCGTCCGTATCCGTGGGGGCACGAGCCGGCCGACGACCGGCGGGCCAACGTGTGGTTTGCCCAGCTTGAGAGATACGGCGAGCGCCCGCCGCCCGACGACACGACGCCGGTCGGCTGGTATCCGGCGGGTGCCAGCCCCTACGGCGTGCTGGATCTGTTCGGCAACGTGTGGGAGTGGATCGACGCGACGCCGGCGATGGCGCGCGGCGGCGCCTACAGCACGGCCGCGACAGTGCTGCACCGCGGCCTGCACGTGCGCCCACAGCCGAACGACGCGAGCCCGGCGATCGGTTTCCGCGTGGTGCGCCGCAGCGGCCCGTGATCGCGTACCACCGGCCGGCGCGCGTCAGCGCCACGCCGCGCGGACGGCCATGGTCAATGCGCTGAGCGACTGGCGCTGCCGGCCCGCGTCGTCGACATTGGCCGGGTCGAGCCATGTCACGAATGCCTGCTCGAGCGCCGGCCATTCACGGTCGAGCACCGCATACCACGCGGTATCGCGATTGCGGCCCTTCACCACCGTCGCCTGGCGGAAGATGCCCTCGAAGGCAAACCCCAGGCGCAGCGCGGCCGCGCGCGATGGTGCGTTGAGCGCGTCGCACTTCCACTCGTAGCGCCGATACCCCAGTGCGAACGCCTGGCGCATCAGCAGGAACATCGCCTCGGTCACCAGCGAGCTGCGCTGCGCCTGCCGACCGACGTGAATGTGCCCGACCTCGATGCTGCCGGCGGCCGGAGTGATCCGCAGGTAACTGGCCAGCCCGACGGGCGTCCCATCGGGCTGGCACAGCGCAACGAACAGCGGATCGTCCTGTGCGGCCATCGCCTGCAGCCAGGCGGCATGCGCGGCCGGATCGGCGAACGGCCCGTACGGCAGATACGTCCAGCCGGCATCGTCATCGGCGAACGCTGCGTCGAGCGCGGCAGCATGCGCTGCAGCATCGAGCGGTACCACCACGACGGTGCGCCCGGCGAGCACCGTGCGCGGCGGCAGCGGTGGCGGCACCCATCCGTCGAGGCGGGCGCCGACTGGCTGGTCGTGGGCATTGCGTTCCACCACGGTCATCGCCTCACCTCCCTGCAGTCCTGGAGCAGTGTATGGGCACGCTGTTGTGGCAGAGCAGCGTCGGCGCACACTCGTGCACAACGGTGCCCAATCATACCACGCCGGAGTGCGGCGCTGCCACGGCACAGCGCGCCACCGGCAGCGGCACGGGTGCCATGTGCTAGAATGCGGCTCAGCGGTCGCCGCCGCGCGTGGCCGGGCTACCGTGATGCCGGAGGATCGCGCGATGCCACACCGCCTCGAGACGCTGCTCGGCCTCGACGACGCCCGAGCGCTGACGGCCACCCGCGCCGCCGGGCCGGCCGGCGCCTTGCCGCTGACCCACGAGCAGCTCCTGCACGAGCCGAGCGGCAACCTGTTCGCCTGGAGCCAGAACGTCGGCATGGGCTGGGACCCAGCCGAGCTCAATCGGTCGCAGGTCCTGATTCTGAGCACCCAGGGCGGCATCCGCGCACCCGACGGCCAGCCGATCGCACTCGGCTACCACACCGGCCACTGGGAAGTCGGCCTGCTCATGGAAGCGGCGGCACACGCGGTACGCGCCGGGGGCGGCATGCCATTCGCCGGCTTCGTCACCGATCCCTGCGATGGCCGCTCGCAGGGCACCGAGGGCATGCTCGACAGCCTGCCCTACCGCAACGACGCTGCGATCGTCTTCCGCCGTCTGATCCGCTCGTTGCCGACGCGCCACGGCGTGCTGGGTGTGGCCACGTGCGACAAAGGCCTGCCTGCGATGCTGATGGCACTGGCCGGCAGCCGCGATCTGCCGACCATCCTGGTGCCTGGCGGCGTCACGCTGCCCGCCGAAGACGGCGAGGACGCGGGCACCGTCCAGACGATCGGCGCACGCTACGCCCACGGCGCCATCACGCTGGCCGAGGCCGCTGCACTGGGCTGCCGTGCTTGCGCTTCGCCCGGCGGCGGCTGCCAGTTCTTCGGCACCGCCGCGACTGCCCAGGCGGTCGCCGAGGGGCTGGGGCTGGCGTTGCCGCACACGGCCCTGGCGCCGAGCGGGCAGCCGATCTGGCTCGCCGCCGCGCGCGCCAGCGCCAGCGCCCTGCTCGAGCTGCAGCGTGCCCGCCGCACCACCCGCGACATCCTCAGCGCCGATGCGCTGCATAATGCGATGGTCATTCATGCCGCGATGGGCGGCTCGACCAACCTGCTGCTGCATATTCCGGCGATCGCACACGCCGCCGGCCTGCAGCGCCCCACCATCGACGACTGGGTCGCGATCAACCGCAGCGTGCCACGCCTGGTCGACGTGCTGCCCAACGGCCCGCGCAATCACGTCACCGTCCAACTGTTCCTCGCCGGCGGTGTCCCCGAAGTGATGCTGCACCTGCGCCGCCGCGGCCTGCTGCGCGAGCAGGCGCTGACCGTCAGTGGCGAGACGCTCGGGACGGTGCTGGACTGGTGGCAGGATTCGCCGCGGCGCGCGCAGGTGCGCCAGTGGCTGCGCGATCGCGACGGCATCGATCCCGACGATGTGATCATGGATCCCGATCGGGCGCGCCAGCGCGGCCTGACCAGCACGGTGACGTTTCCGCGCGGCAATCTGGCACCCGAAGGCAGCGTGATCAAGAGCACCGCCATCGATCCGAGCGTCGTCGATGCCGATGGCGTGTATCGCAAGCGCGGCCCGGCGCGCGTCTTCACCCGCGAGCGCGCCGCCGTCCAGGCGATCAAGGGGCTGGGCGAGCCGCCGGTGCGCCCGGGCGACATCGTGGTGCTGATCGGGTGTGGACCGCTCGGCACTGGCATGGAGGAGATCTACCAGATCACGTCGGCGCTCAAGCATGTGCGCTGGGGCAAGGAGGTGGCGGTGCTGACGGACGCGCGGTTCTCGGGGGTGAGCACGGGTGCATGCATTGGCCACATCGGCCCGGAGGCGCTGGCCGGCGGGCCGCTCGGGCGGCTGCGCGACGGCGACGAGATCGCCATCGAGATCGACCGCGTGGCGCTGACTGGTCGCGTGGATCTGGTGGGCAGCGCGGGGCAGGCGCTCGATCCTGCGGCGGCGGCAGCGTTGCTCGCCGCGCGGCCGCCACACCCCGAGCTCGCGCCACACCCGGCGTTGCCCGACGACACCCGATTGTGGGCAGCGCTGGTCACCGCCAGCGGCGGCGTCTGGGGCGGCTGCGTGTATGATAGCGAGACCGTCGTCGCCGCATTGGGCGGTCGCACGCGGTGAGGCAAGCAGGGGGCAAGGCATGCGGATCATCTTCGACACCGACATCGGCACCGACGTCGACGACTGCCTGGCACTGGCGCTGGTGCTCGGCTCGCCCGAGATCCACCTCGAGGCGGTGACGTGCGTCTATGGCGACGTGGCATTGCGCGCGCGCATTGTCGCGCAGCAACTCGCACTGCACGGCACCAGTGGCGTACCGATTGCGCTCGGCGCCCGCGAGACGCTGCTGCGCCAGCGGTCGATCTATTGGGAGGGCCACGAAGGCGTCGGGTTGCTGCACCCCGACGAGCGCCCGGCGGGCG
>CAIQIY010000350.1 GCA_903871975.1 uncultured Chloroflexota bacterium
GCGCGGCTTCGGCTTCGAGTACACCTTTCGTACGCCGCATGCCTACCGCGACGAGTTTCGCGCTGCCGAGGCGCAGGCACGCGATGCTGGCCGCGGGATGTGGGCCGCCGACGCCTGCCGTGACGCCATCGGCAGCGATGCACCAGCGGCCGAGGCCCCGGCCGCATCCGCACCATCCAGCGGGAGTGGCAGTGTCGGCGAGTGTCCGGGCGATGCTGCATCGGCGACGAATGCGCCGATCGCGATCGTCGGCCTCGACAAGGGCGCCGAGACGGTCACCATCCGCAACGTCGGCGACAGCAGCGTCACGCTCGATGGCTGGTGGATCTGTAGTGCCAAGGGTGGTCAACGCCATGCGACGCTCAGCGGCAGCCTGGCGCCGGGCACAGACGCGAAGATCGACAGTACTGCGGGCAAGGCGATCTGGAACAACAGCGAGAGCGATTCGGCAGTACTGTATGACTCGACCGACCGCCTGGTGAGTTACTGGGGCGACTGAGTGCGTTCCTGAGTGATGGCGCGCGTATGGCGCGTCATCACTCATCCTTCACGACGGTATGGATCATCGCCACATCGGAGGCGCGCCTCGCTCCTGGTGCGATGATGGGACGTGCATCCCTGATCCATGACTCCGCATCGATGAAGCATGTGTCGCATGCACTCCTGGTGCAACTGATATTGTCATCACCGGTGATCGATATGCTGGCTGTCATCGTCGGTGTCTCTGCCAGCACATATGTGATCATAATCGTTGGGTGTGCTATAATGGTGACCATGCGGTGAATATCCGCTGGTCGCGCGCATTGTGGATGATTGAGCGCTGACGATCGTGCAGACGCGCTTGATCGTTGCACGGACTTTGGTACCGGCATGGCGAAAGGCTTTAGGCTTCTGGCGTAAACCGAAGGTACTGCCAATCGCATGAGGACGCTGGTGCACTTCAGTACGCGACGCACTGGCATGTTCCCGCGATGTAGGTGTCACATTGGATCACACAAGAGGGGAGGTACGATGGATCGCATCACACGTGCAGGTGCACAGTTCGTTCTGCTGGTGACCGTGTTCGCTGGCCTCTGGATCACTCCGGCGCATGCCGACGAGGCCCGATGCTTTGATGAGACCGGCCAGTGCATCAGCGGGCCGATCCGCAACTACTGGGAGCGCAATGGTGGCTTGAGCGTCTTTGGCTATCCGATCACCGAGCAGACCACGGCGACGGTTGAGGGGCGCACGCTGCAGGTGCAGTGGTTCGAGCGTGATCGGCTCGAGATCCAGGCGGATGGTGCGGTCACCGCTGGCCGGCTGGGCGCCGAGCGGCTCGAGCAGCTCGGCACACCGTGGCAGCCGGGGCCGAATGCGCCTGCTGGGGATGGCTGCATCGCATTCGCCGAGACCGGCCACCAGATCTGTGGTGGCTTTGCCAGCTACTGGCGTGCCAACGGTGGTCTGGCGCGCTTCGGTTACCCGATCACCGGTGAGATGATGGTAGAGCTCGAGGGGAGCAACTATACCGTCCAGTACTTCGAGCGGCGGCGCTTCGAATGGCACACCGAGGTCGCTGGCGGCAGTACGCTGCTCGGCCTGCTCGGCCGCGAGGTGTCCGGGGTCTCGGTGATTCCCCCGGACGACTTCGATGTGCCCATCTGCTGCACCTGGGCGGTTGAGCGTGGTGCCGCACACTGACCGGATTGCCGCCGCGCCTACCCTGGGCACTGAGGGGCGAGCGAGTGACGTGGCTGCATAGCCGACCGGCGCGGTGCTCGCGGGCTGGCGCGCAGCAGAGCAGCGGGAGCAATGCGCTCCCGCTGGTGTTTGCTTTGAGTGGCTCGAGCGCCAATTGGCGGGCATCGGCGCGCTCGACGGCGAATCCCGGCACCGTGATCGGGCCACGCTCGCGTGAACGTGATGCCTCGCGCCGGCCAAGGCCCCGTCAGGGACTCATCGCCGACCGCCCTGAGGCTGTCGCCTGCGCCCTTGCGGCAGCCTGCGCGGGCTCCACAGGCCCGTGAATGCGCGCCGGGTACCGTACGCCGATGCCGGGTAGCTTTGCGTCGGCAGTATGGCGCAAATGAGCCGGCGCCCCCGCCTGTTGGTGGCATCGGTGTCGGCGATGCACGGCAGTTGCTCGACACACGCTGCGGGCGTCGCGTCGGTGCTCGGTGGGTTGGCGTGAACGCCCTGCTGCGCACCAGGTCGTTGCAGCACGTGGCATCGCCGCCCACCTTCGTCGGCGAACCATGCCGCGCCGTGCGGTGCGCCGCCGCTCGCCGGGAGTGATTGGCACGGCTGTTACTGCTGCTGACCGATGGCCAGTGGCAATCGGCGTAGCCCGCGCAGCGCGAAGTTCGATCGCCACGCCAATGGCTCATCGGCCAGCGCCAGCTGCGGCAGGCGGTCGAGCAGTGCACCGATCGCGATGCGTGCCTCGAGGCGCGCGAGGGGTGCTCCAAGGCAGAAGTGCGCGCCATGCGCAAATGCCAGGTGTCGCACGTCGGTTCGTTGGACATCAAGGGTATCTGGATCTGGATAGCGCTGTGGATCACGATTGGCAGCACCGAGGAACAGCTGCACTGTTGCGCCAGCGGCGATGCGGTGATCACCGATGGTGAGGTCGTGCAACGCGACGCGTTCGGTGTATTGCACCGGGCTGTCGTAGCGCAGCAACTCCTCGACTGCGTTGCCAAGCAGGGCGGGATGCTGTCGCAAATGTGCCAACTGGTGCGGATGCTGCAACAGAGCGAGCATGCCATTGCCGATCAGATTGGTTGTCGTCTCATGTCCGGCAACAAGCAGTAAAATGGCATTGGCGACAAGTTCATCGGTGCTGAGCTGATCATCACCCTCTTCTGCTTGTGATAACGCAGTCAAGAGGTCTTCGCCTGGATTATCACGTCGTCGACGTGACTCGACGACAAAATATTCTGCCATTTCTTTTGCTGCATCACTGGCACGCAACCACACATCAGACTCGGTATCAGTACTTCCGGCGATGAATGCCGCAATAGGTTGTGACCAGCGCCGAAAACGGTCGAGATCGTCAGTTGGCACGCCGAGCATAGTGGCAATCACTGTTACTGGTAATGGGTAAGCAAATCGACTGATCAGATCGATATTACCGGCGTCGATATCATCGACAAGCTGCATTACCAGCTGTTCGATCGTACCTCGCATGCGATCGACTGCCCGAGGAGTGAATGCTCGACTCACGAGGCCACGGAGTCGTGTATGATCTGGTGGATTGGTGAACAACATCATGTGGCGCCGTGCATTGATGATTGGCTCCAGGCCATATTGTGCTACCAGTTCAGCATCAACATCGAGTTGAGTGGTGCCAAGTCCTGCATGCCGCAATGCAGCCTGCACATCGGTATAGTGCGCATATAGCCAGACCCCTTCGTGGTATATTGGCCCATCATGCGCCAGTAACTGGCGATAAGCCGGATATGGATCATCGATGAATTGTTGATTCCACATATCAGGAATTGGTTGACTCGTCATGATTGACCTCGTTGAATGCAACGGTTGCTCGCATGATGTGCAATGTGTTGTGTGCAATCGTGCAGCGATAGCTCGCAGATCTGCGATGTGCGTAGCGCTACGAGTCTGCATCATACCACACGAGATGCATTGGTGGGCGGCTACGGCAGCGCATCTGTGAGGGATTCCCAGGTGGTGACACCATCGGATGTGTGCGCGGTGCTGATCGCGGAGCTGCCGGCACCGCACGACGCGATCGTCGAAATCAATCAGGGTATGGCCAGGGTTGTCCCCGTTGCCCCGTCTGGGCCATATCGCAGCGCTGTACCATCGTCGGTCATCGGCCGGTCGGCGCGCTCGTGATATGGTGTGCCTGGCGCCACGACACGCGAGGCACCGGTATCGGCCCCAGGATCCGCTGGCCATGCGGCGCGCTGGCCCGCCGTGGTCGGCGCGCCGGGCCTGTGCGCCGCGGCCCCACACGCAGCACGTCGGTCCGCATCGCAGTGCCCCACCGTCTGGCCAGGTGCGCGGCGTCGGGCGACGCTGGCACTGGCCAGCGTCGGCATATGTGGTCATGATACAACCGCGATCGTGCCAATGTTGTGTGGGCGAACATGGACACCATACGGCGCGACGCCGCCAGGCGCACACGATTGGCGGGCCACGCCAGACGCCTGACAACCCGATGCCCGCCGCGCCGTCCCGGATGTGCTCGTGCAGCATCAGGCCGATGCCTGCGGCGGCGGCATGCCCGCCCGATGCTGGTGTACCTCCTCGTGCCGCATCAGGGTCGCGATGTGCGCCGGGGTGAGCCACGCGATGGCCGGGCCCGTGCCGGGTTCGTCGTGATCCTGGCTGAGGCACCACCGCGCGACGATGGCACCGATCTCGCCGGGGCTCAGCGCAATGCCGACTGCGACCGCGGTCGCTTCGGCGATGGCGAGCGCGATCACGTCCGCCGTCGCTTCGGCAGCCGTGCCGAGCGTGGCCAACACCTGGCCAATCTGGAGTGCGGTGAGCTCGGCAGGGGCATGCCGCACGATGATGCCCGGCCCAAATTCGTCGAACGTGAACCCCCAGCGCTGGAGTGCGGCCGCCTGTGCCAGCAACCGTGCGAGCCGCCGATCGTCGAGTGGCACAGCGAGCGCCGGCTCCAGCGACCGCCGGAGCGGGCCGCCGGCGCGCCATTGTGCCAGCAATGCCATCCGACGCCCGGCGATATCGGCGCCACGTTGGTCGATGATCGCCAGGCCTTGCTCGGCTTCGGCGATGATGTAGCGCCCTGCATACTGACCGATCGGCCGCCAGCCGGTCGTTGTGGGCATATCTGCCGGCGCTGTCGGAGCCGGATTCAGCGGCAGTGCCACGCCCCGCCGGCCGGTGAGCGCTGCCCGACTGGCGCGAAACAGCGCCGCCGAGACGAACGACTCGGCCTGTGGGCGCACGCTGCGGTGCATCGTGCGGCCGAATCGGTCGACGTCGGCAGGATCCATGTCGACGTTGAGCACGGCGATCGGGTGGTCACCCGGCGCGAGCATGCCGCGGTAGGCTGCCTCGACGACCGCCGGCAGCCGGCCACGTGCGGCGATGGCATGGCGATTGAGCGCAAGGTGAATGCCATCGCGTCCGCGTCGGCTATGGCCAGGCGGTGCGAGCAATCCATGGATCCGCGGCGCGCCCGGCGCAGCCCGCTGATCGTGCGCGACGTCGATCATCGCACTGGCGACTGCCGCGCCGTAAATCGCCGCGAGCGCAGCGCGCAGCTGGCCACAACCACTGGTCGCCAGAGCGCTGCAGCCATCGACGATCACGCTGAATGCCACATGCGGCGCGATCAGCGCGTAGTGGGTCGCGATCGCGATGACCGCTGCTGCCTCGGCCCGGATGCCGTGCAGAAAGCGCCGCCGTTGCGGCATGGTGTAGAACAACTGCTCGACCGTCACGCTGGTCCCGATCGGCGCTGCATGCAGGCGGCGGTGTTGCAGCGTGCCATTGGCCAGACGCAGTTCGGTCGCTGCTGCGGCGTCGGCGGTGCGGCTACTGATTGTCAGTCGGGCGACCGCGGCGATCGATGCCAGCGCGACCCCCCGAAAGCCATGGGTCGCGATGGTGGCCAGCTCGTCGAGGCTGGCGAGTTTGCTCGTCACGTGGCGCGTGCCAACGAGCGCGATCTCGTCGGCGGCGATGCCATGCCCGTCGTCGCTGACGCGCAACCAGCTCGTGCCGCCGGCCTGCAGCGCAATCGTGATGCGCCGTGCCTCGGCGTCGAGCGCGTTCTCGACAAGCTCGCGTGCGACTGCCGCCGGTCGGTCGATGGCTTCGCCGGCGGCGAGTTGACCGGCAAGTTCGGCTTCGAGGATGTGCAGCATGGGGCACTCCACTGAATAAGAACATACGTTCTATTCTACCATGCCAACGCCACTCGCGGAACCGGCTTGTGCTATAATTGCCGCGAGAGGAGGCTGTCCCATGCTCGATCGATCGCTGGTTCAGGCCGAATTTGCCCGACAGTTCGGCGGCGCGCCCCAGCTCATCGTCCAGGCGCCCGGCCGCGTCAATCTCATCGGCGAACACACGGATTACAACGGCGGCTTCGTCTTCCCGGTCGCGATCGATCTGGCGACCGTCGTCGCGCTGCGGCCGCGCGCCGATCGGCTGATGCAGGTGCACGCCCACGACTACGGCGAGCGCGATGTATTTCTCCTCGACGACATCACCCAGGATCCGACGCGTCTCTGGTGCAACTACGTGCGTGGCATGTGTCGTGCGTTGCTTGTCGCCGGTCACGGCCTCGGTGGTGCCGACATGCTGATCGCCGGCGACGTGCCGCGCGGCGCCGGGTTGTCATCCTCGGCATCGCTCGAAGTTGCCATCGGCTACGGCCTGCAGGTCCTGAATCGTCTGAACATCCTCGGCGAGGAGCTCGCGCTGCTGGCGCAGGGGGCCGAGCACCAC
>CAIQIY010000351.1 GCA_903871975.1 uncultured Chloroflexota bacterium
GAGTCGATGCCCAGGTCGGCTTCGAGGTCCATCGATGTGTCCAGCGTCGCGACCGGGTAGCCGGTCTTGTCGGCGATGACCTGGAAGAGTTCGCGCTGGACTTGCGTACTGCCGATCGCCGCCGGTGCCGGCGGTGGTGTGGCGACCCGCGCTGGCGGTGGTGGTGGTGTGGCGACCCGCGCTGGCGCCGGCGGTGGTGTGGCGACCCGCGCCGGTGGTGGTGGTGGCGGCGGTGGTGCGGCATCATCGTCCGGCCATTCCACCGCTTCCGGCATCCAGCTGTCGAACGACGCCGCATCGGCAGCCGGCGCCGGCAGCATCCCGGTGCCACCCAGCGCACCGACGACCTGCTGCACCTGATCGAGCTGCGCGGCCAGATACTCGTGATGCACCCGCAGCGACTCACCCTGATACGCGTGGAATTGTGTCATCGTCTCGCCGAGCACACGTAGCCCATCGCCGGTCAGCGCACCCTGGGCGAGCAACGTCTGCTGTTGTTGCAGCAGCTCGACGAACAAGCGTGCATACTCTGCCTGCCCGGCGATGAACTGCTCGTGGGCCTGCAGCGCCGCCCGCTGCAACTCACCGACGCGCGCCAGCGCATCGGTCGCCGGTGCTGCAGCCGCGGCGGCAGGCGCACGGTGCGCCTGAACCGATGATGTCCGCAGCGCCCGCTCATACGCCTCGCGCGTCCGGTCACTCACAACATTGCTCCCATTCAGCACAATACTCATCCCTGGCGGCGTCGTCGCCGGCTCGGCAATCGGCAACGCAAACGGGTCGAGCGCACCGAGCGGCACGCCGAGGACGCTCAACTGCAGCGCCGCCTCGCGAAGTTGCTGGTCGCCATCACCCTGGCGTTGTGGATTGAGCGCCAGCGCCACATGCGGCTGGCCGGCGAGAATGCGCCGCACCAGGTTCGTGAGCACGTTGCGCGGGCCAAACTCGACGAAGATTCGGCAGCCGGCAGCATACATCGCCGCGACCTGGGCCTCGAACTGCACCGGGCACACCAATTGCTCACCGAGGATGCGCCGCATGTCATCGATGTTCATCGGATAGGGCGCCGCCGTGACGTTGGCGTACACCGGTACCCGGGGCAGCATCACGTCGGCATCGGCCACTGCGGCCGCGAACGGCTGCCGCGCATGTTCGACCAGATTCGTATGAAAGGCAGCGGCCACCGGCAGTGGCGTGACGCTCAGCCCCCGCGCGGCGAGCTGATCGCGCGCCGCCGCAATCGCTGCCCGCGGCCCACCCAACACCACCTGATCCGGCGCATTGACATTTGCCAGCACAACCCCGGGCAGCTGTGCCATCAGCGGTGCCAGCAGCGCCGCGCCAGCGCCAACCGCCAGCATCGCACCAGGATCGAAGCCGTCCTGCGCGGCTGGTGGCGCCATCGCGCGCCCGCGTGCATAGACCAGCCGCTCGTAGCCCGCATCGTCGAGCGCACCCGCCGCCCACAGCGCCGTCAGCTCGCCAAAACTGTGGCCCGCCGTGCAGTCGGGCCGCAAGCCGGCCCGCTCAAGCACGCGGAACTGCCCGGCACTGAGCGCGCCGATCGCCGGCTGGGCGCGGTCGGTCGCCTGGAGCGCCGCCGCGTGATCGCCGGCTGCACCGGGTGGCGGAAAGACCAGCCGCGACAGCGGGGTCTCGCCGTCGGCGACGAAGCGTCGATCGAAGCGGGCATACCAGTCACGGACGTCGGGGAAGTTGATCGCCAGCTCGCGACCCATCTCGGGGTATTGCGAGCCCTGGCCAGCGAAGAGTGCAGCCAGCTTGCCGGGCATGGCGTGCTGACGATACCAGATGCCGGCGTCATGCCACGACTCGGCTGCGTGGTCGCGGCGCAGGCGCTGTGCCGCCCGCTGCAGCGCGCGTTGCGCGGCAGCAGCATCGGTCGCCAGCATGCCGACGCGTGCATGCGCCTCGGCGATCGGCCGTGGTGCGTGCGCAGCCGCGAGCGCCGGCCACGTCGCCGGGGCATCGGCCAGCCGCTGCGCCAGCGTGTCGCATGCCGCCGCCAGCGCCAGTGCATCGACGGCGTCGAGCAAAAGCGCCACCGGGCTGGCATGCATGCGGTATGCCGACGTGTGTTCGTGCCGATGCTCCTCGACCACGACGTGGTAATTGGTTCCGCCGAAGCCAAAGGCGCTCACCGCCCCGCGACGTGGCTCGTCGGCAGCGTGAATCCACGGCCGCGTCGCCGTGTTCAGGTAGAACGGCGTCTCGTCGATGTGAAACTTCGGGTTTGGCGCCGCTGCATTGATCGTCGGCGGCAACACCTTGTGGTGCAGCGCCAACGCCACCTTGATCAGGCCAGCCGCACCCGCAGTGGCTTTGGTATGGCCGATCTGCGACTTGACGCTGCCCAGCGCGATCTGTTGGCGCTGCGGGCACGCTGCGCCAAACACGTGGGTCAGCGCCTGGAACTCGGCCAGATCGCCGGCCGCCGTGCCGGTGCCGTGTGCCTCGATCAGGCCGACGCTCGCCGGATCGACGGCGGCATCGGCATAGGCCCGCCGCAACGCACGAACCTGCCCTTCGGCACGTGGTGCGTAGATGCTGCGATACCGCCCGTCGCTCGAAGCACCCACGCCACGGATCACCGCATAGATCCGGTCGCCATCACGCTCCGCATCGGCCAGCCGCTTCAGCACCAGCATGCCCACGCCTTCGCCCACGATCATGCCGTCGGCATCGGCGGCGAACGGGCGCGGCGTACCACTGCGCGAGAAGGCTGGCGTCTTCGAGAAGCACAGATAGATGAACGGCGAATTGTCGGTATCGACGCCGCCGGTGATCATCATATCGGCATCGCCACTGGTCAACTCGCTGATCGCCATGCGCAACGCACCGAGCGCACTGGCACACGCAGCATCGACGACACAGTTCATGCCGCCCAGATCGAGCCGATTGGCGACCCGCCCCGCGATGACGTTGCCGAGCATGCCGGGGAACGAGTTCTCTTCCCATGGGATGTACGCCAGCTTGATCTTCTCGACGATCTCGTCGGCCTGGGCGCCCTCGATGCCGCTGCTGTGCAGTGCGCGCCGCCAGACTGGCTCCTGCAGTCGTGCGGTGAGCGGGGTGTGCAGCTTCTGTGTGCTCGTCACGCCCAGCACGACACCAGTGCGCTCACGCAGCGCTGCCGGCATCGCTGCGTAGCCGGCATCGCGCAGCGCCTCGCGC
>CAIQIY010000352.1 GCA_903871975.1 uncultured Chloroflexota bacterium
GCTCGGCCTGTCAAATCGGTTCGGCGCTGCATCGCAGGTGCCTCGCTCGACTTGGCCGCCGTTCGGCGACGTGGGCACTGTACCACCATGTGCCCGATCTGTCAAACGCCGCGACAGGGCACCACAGGCAGTGGCAAGTGACGCGATGACCACCATCGCAATCACCCAGGCGGCCAGAGACCATGCCACGCGAGGGCAAAGCCGCAGGCAGACGGCACGCCAAAGCCGCACAACGCCACATTGGTCTGTGCTAGGATGCGTGGGCATTCAGACACCCGAGGCACGCATGGCCGACATCATCGAGGGCTCTACACCTGCCGGCGTGCGTAGTTCGGCGCAGCGGCGCATCTTGCGGCTGGCAATGCCGGTGATCGGCGAGAATCTGCTCCAGACACTCCTCGGCGTCGTCGATACCATCCTGGTCGCCGGTCTCGGGGCGGCAGCACTCGCTGGCGTAGGAACAGCCCTGTTCGTCATTCCGGTGCTCATCGCCGTGCTCACACCGTTGTCGGGGGGCGCGGCAGTGCTGGTCGCGCAGGCTCACGGTGCCCACGATCGAGCACGCGTCGCCATGTTGGCACGTCAGGCGCTGATGTGGTCGATCCTCGTCAGCATACCACTCGCCATCCTTGGTGGGTTCGGCAGCGAGCTGATGATGTCGTGGTTCGGTCTCACACCAGACGCGCACCGCATCGCCGTCGAGTACAGCCAAATCACGCTCGGCACCGTCACGACGCTGGCAGTGATGACGCTGCTCGGCGGGGTCTTGCGTGGGGTCGGGGACAGCCGAACACCGATGCTTGTGACCGGCCTGGTCAATCTGTTCAACATCGGGCTTTCGTGGGCGCTGATCTACGGTGCTCCCGGCATTCCGGCGCTCGGTGCCAGCGGCAGCGCGTGGGGCTCCTGCATCAGCCGCCTGATCGGCGCGCTCATCTTGCTGGGGCTGCTGTGGCGTGGCTGGAGTTCGGTACAGCTGCGCCACACACCGGGCGCATGGAAGCCATCATGGCCAGTCGGTCGACGCATCATCGGGCTAGGGCTACCAGCTGCCGGCGAAGAAGTTCTGATCCTCACGGCGATCGCCGCACTCACACCACTCGTGGCGCCACTCGGCGATCATGCGCTCGCAGCCCACCGCATCGTCATGAATGTACTCTCGGTCTCATACCTGCCTGGCATCGGCTTTGCGATCGCGACTACCGCTCTGGTAGCGCAGGCAGTCGGTGCGAGCCTGCCACGCGATTCGCGCGCATTGACGAACGCCGCCGCGCTGTGGGCATCACTCTGGATGGGCAGCATAGGAGTCATCTTCTTCATCGTCCCGGAACCCGTGATTCGCCTCTATGGGGATGATCCACACCTCATTGCGCTCGGTGCGCCGATCATTCGCCTGGTGGCTGCAGCACAGGTGTGCTGGGCATTGACCTTTGCCTTCGGCGGTGCATTGCGTGGCATCGGCGATACCCGCACACCGATGGTGATATCGAGCATCGCTCACTGGCTGGTCGTCGCAGGCGCTTTACTGCTTGATCGCATGGTATCGCTCGATCTCATGACGATCTGGCTGCTGTTCGTCGTCGTTGCCCCAGTAGAAGCCTGGTTCCTCTGGCGTGCATGGCGCCGCATCGACCTGCGGCAGGTCAGGCCGCTGACGTGATGCACGTGGCCACTTGGCAACGTGGCGCGGCAGATCAGTCCACGACGTCGCGCATCAACTGCAGGACAGCGACATACGTCACACGACGAAGCGTTCGCCGGCGCACACACGCACCGGCAGGATGTTCTGGGGTGGTGGCAGC
>CAIQIY010000353.1 GCA_903871975.1 uncultured Chloroflexota bacterium
CGAGATCGGTACGACAGCGCTCGAATTCGTCGAGGCAGTGCGGATCGTGCGGATGCAGCGCCATGAAGCCGATCAGCCGCTCGGGATGCGCCCGCACGAATGTCGCCGTCGCATCATTCACATTGCCGTGGTACCAGCTGGTATCGCCGACCTCGCGCCCGCTCAGCCGCGGGACCGTCAGGCCCGGATGCCACGCGACGGCGAAGACCAGCGAGACCGCCGCCGGCGCCTGATGCGCCAGGTAGTCGTCCCAGCTGACGCTCGAAACGACCGGGCGATCGGGCCGCCAGGCCGTATTGACGACCAGTTCGTCGGCGGGGACGGCGTGGCGATATTGTGGCGTGTGGGTATGGACATCGACGATCATCGGCTCACTCCTCGGCGATGGCGAACAGGCGGGCGGCATTGCCCCAGAAGATCGCCGCGATCTCTGGCGCGCCGAGGCGCAGGCGCTGGAATGCCAAGCCAAGGCTGCGCAGCGACTCGAGACCGATCAGGACGGGCTCGAGACCGACGTGCTTCTCGTGCAGATCCATCTGGTCGGCGTACAACCAGTGGAACGAATCGCCGAAGGCGACGCATCGGCCGCGGATCTGGCTGACCGGGTAATCGGTGCCGTACAGCAGCCGCTCGACGCCCATCGTCTCGATGATCGCCTCGAATGCCCCGGCCTCGGTGACGGCGCTGGTGTCGAAGTAGACGTTCTCGAGCCCCGCCAGGCTGTGGATGCCCTCGATGGTATGCCATGGGTTGAAGCCACGCGCTGCATGGGCCAGGATGAACCGCATGTTGGGGTAGGCGCGGCAGTAGCGCTGGATGGTGGCCTGGTTGACCGGATCGGCCAGCGCGCGGTCGCGCACCATGTGCAGCGTGATCGTCAGGCGCTCATCGTGGGCGACGGCGACCAGCGGCTCGGGCAGATACGCTTCGATCGGCGCATGAAACGTCGGGCCGGCGACGCGCGCCATCACGTGGTAGCACTTGAGGCCACGCCAGCCTTCGCGGCGTACCCGTGCGCGCACGTGTTCGGCATCGTCGTCGGGGCTGACCAGCAGTGCACCGTAGGCCGGCGCACCGGCGGCGCGGGCGGCGGCGAGCTCGGCGGCGACGAACGCATTGTTGCCGGCACGGTCGCCAAGAAACGCCAGGCCGAAGAACAGGCCGCCGCGCGTGCGCTGCCCGGGATGCAGCCACTCGATGGTGCGCAGATACTCGGCATAGCCATAGGCGTCGACCCCGTCGTCGAGATACCAGGGCTCGGGTTGTGGCGCATAGTGGCGCCGATGATACAGATGCGCATGCGCATCGAAGATGCGCTCCGGCAACCACGACGCCACCCAGCGCGCATGCAGCGCACGGTCGTGGTCAAGCTGCTCCCAACGTGCCATCAGAGAACCCCCACATCATCGTCGGAGCGATCACAACGCGGCGCGCAACACCCGCAGCCAGTTGCCGTGCATCACCGCCGCCACATCTGCTGCCGCATAGCCGCGGCGCGCCAGCAGGTCGCCGATCTGTTGCAGATCCGCGATGGTGTCGAGATCGGCCGGCCCCTGTTCCAATCCGAATCCGCCATCGAGATCGCTGCCGATGGCGACGTGCCGTGCGCTGCCCGCCAGCTGGCAGATGTGATCAATGTGATCGCACACCGTCTCGAGGGTGACCCGCGGATTGGTCGGATCGGGGCGCGCGCCAGGTACCCACGCCGCCGCCAGCATCCAGGCGTCGAGCGCGGCACCGATGACGCCATCACGGGCGATCAGCGCACGCAGCTGCGCATCGCTGAACTGCCGCTGATGGGGCACCAGTGCGCGACAGTTGTTGTGGCTCGCCACGACCGTGCCGGCGAAGGTGTCGAGACACTCGAAGAACGCCCGATCCGAACAGTGCGTCAGGTCCAGGATCATGCCGAGCCGCGCCATCGCCGCGAGCAACGGCGGCCCCACCTCGGTCAGGCCCGACTCGGTGCCGGTGCCGCCGGCGTAGCGCCCCGGCCCGTAATGCGTGATCCCCAGCCAGCGCAGGCCCGCCGCGTGCCATTCGTCGAGCGTCGCCGGATGCAGGATCGGGTCGGCGCCTTCCATGCCGATCACCACGCCCAGCGGCGGCGATGGCGCGGCGGCGGCGTGTTCCCAGGCCTGCCACGCCGCCCAGTGCTGCGCCAGCCCGGCGGCATCGGTCACGATGCGCAATGCCCCGAGCTGCTCGAGCGCCCGGTAGTAGGCCAGCTGGCCATGGGCCACACCGTAGGCCTGCGCCGGCGAGCCGTAGTCGATGAATGGCACCGCGCGCCCGGTCGAGCGCGCCAACAACGTCGCCACCGAGAGTGCCACGCGGCCGGCACGCATCTCGGGCAATGCGACCGTGCCCAGACCACGCCCCTTGCCGCCCTGGCCCCCCTCGAGCGTGCGAATCGTCGGCACCGCACACAGCAGGTCACGGTTCCACTGCAGGGCATTCCACGACAGATCGAGATGCGCATCGATGATCAGCATGCCGTCAGCCCTCCGCTGCCTCGCCACCGAGCGCCTGATGCACCAGACGCTCCTCGAATGCCATGTGCTGCTCCATCGCCGCCGCCGCCGCCACCCCGTCGCGCCGCGCGATCGCCTCGCAGATCGCCTGGTGGATCTGTACCTCGACCTGCAGGATGTGCTGCGGCCCGGGCTCGCCCAGCGTGATGAACTCGGTCTCGCGCAGCCCCTGGGGGATCGCCCGCAGCAGGGTCTCGACGACTGGCGTGTAGAACGGGTTGAGCGTCATCTCGGCGATGGCGATGTGGAAATCGTGGTGCGGCCCCGAGAGTGAGCGCTGGTACGAACCATGCAGCGTCGTCTCGCGGTAGTCGGCGAAGATCGCCTCGAGCCGCGCGATCGCATCGTCGCCGGCACGCTCGGCGGCGAGCCGCGCCGTGGTGCATTCGACGGTGCGTCGTACTTCGATCAGCTTCAATCGCATGTCGCGCTGTAACGTCGCCGAGATGCCGGCGCGGCCGATGTTCGGTACCATCAGGTGCAGCCGGTCGCTGACAAAGGTGCCCTGGCCCGGCCGACTCTCGATCAGCCCCATCATCGCCAGGCCCTGCAGTGCCTCGCGCACCGATGAACGACTGACGCGCAGGATTTCGATCAATTGTCGCTCGGAAGGCAATCGGTCGCCTGGACTGATCGTTCCGGCTTGAATCTGCCGCACGATCTGCTCGACGATCGACTCGACGACCGTGACCTTGCGTGGCTGCTCGAGGATCAATTCGGGCTTCATCTCAGCTGCCCCTGTCGTTGTGGCGATGGCTGCGGCCGCGGGCGCCATCGCCAGGCTGGCGAATCGCCGGACACCGGACATGCCGACGCCCATTTGCGCATTCTACCAGAGCGGTGCATCCTGTGGAATGCCCCGGTGTGCCACTCCAACCAGGCCCCCCATCCGCTTGACATGCCCCGCCACCACGCTATAATGGGGCATTGGTCAGACCAGCATGACAATTGGCCTGAGTATACCATAGCAGTGATGAGAGGTCAACCTGATGCGACGGAGCAAAGTCGTGGCGAAGCTTCGCGGGGGAGCATTCGCGCGGTTCTCGGCGATGGGGCACTTCCTGCCCTTCTTCATCCGGCACAGTGCAGCCAGCGGGTTCGACGGCATCTGGCTGGATCTCGAGCACCGCACGATGGCCGACCGCGAGGTGCAGGCGATCCTGGCGTATTGCCAGCTCGCCGACATCGACTGCATGGTCAGGCCGCCGACGCGCGAGCACACGCGGCTCTACCGGTACCTGGAGGAGGGCGCGAGCGGGCTGATGATGCCGTTGGTCGACAGCGCCGAGGAAGCGCAGCGCATTGTTGCGGCATTGAAGTACCCACCGGCCGGCAACCGCGGGCTCGACGGCGCGGGGATCGACGCCGGCTACGGGCTGGATTCGTGGCAAGCGGGGAGCAGCTACATCGCCGACGCCAACCGCGAGACGTTCCTGCTGGTCCAGATCGAGACGCCACGCGCCGTCGAGGCAGCCGATGCGATCGCGGCGGTGCCGGGCGTCGATGTCCTGTTCATCGGCCCGGGCGATCTGCGGTTGCGCTTCGAGGCAGCCGGCACCGACCCGGACGTCGGCCTGGCGGCGGCGGTCGAGGTTGTCGCAGCGGCGGCGCGGCGCCACGGCAAGGCCTGGGGCATCACCGCCGGCTCGCTCGAGGTGATGCGGCACTACCGCGGGCTCGGCGCGCAGATCATCCCGTGGGGTGGCGATTTCGCGCTGGCGGCAATGTTGCAGCAGCGCGGCGCCGAGCTGGCGCAGCTCGACGCCGAGGGGGCCTGACATGGCGCGGCTGGCTGGGCGGGTCGCGGTGATCACCGGCGCGTCGCGCGGCATCGGTCGCGGCATCGCGCTGTGCTTCGCCGAGGAGGGCGCCGATGTTGTGGTGGGGTACCGCACCCACCCGGACGAAGCTGCCGAGGTGGTGGCAGCCGTGACGGCGCTGGGGCGGCGTGCGTTGGCGCAGCGCGTCGACGTCGCCGAGCGTGCCGAGGTCGCGGGGTTGATCGATGCGGCGCTGGCGGCGTTCGGCCGGATCGACATCGTGGTGGCCAATGCCGCCACCACGAAGCGCCTGCCGGTCGTCGAGCTGGCGTGGCCCGACGTCGAGCGCACGCTGGCCGTCAGTCAGCATGGCGTGTTCCACACGGTGCAGTTGGCGGCGCAACACATGGTCGGCCGTGGCGGTGGCGGCAAGATCCTGATCATCAGCTCGATTCATGCCGAACTGCCCGTCGCGACCAGCGCGCCGTACAACATGGCCAAGGCGGCGATCAATCATCTGGGTGCGACGCTGGCCCGCGAACTCGCGCCGCACCGCATCAATGTCAACGTGATCAATCCCGGCTGGATCGATACGCCAGGCGAACGTGCGTTTGCCAGCGAAGCCGAGATCCAGGCAGGCGCGCAGGCCCTGCCGTGGCGCCGGCTCGGCACGGCGCGCGACATCGGCCGGGCGGCGGTGTTTCTCGCCAGCGACGACGCCGACTACGTCACCGGGTCGGTGCTGCGCGTCGATGGTGGCTTGATGGTCACGCTCGGGCTGAGTGCGCCCGACGCCGGGTGATGGGAGGAACGTGATGCGCATCGTCGGCGTTCGCTGCATCCTCTGTCGTGCCACCAACCCTGCCGGCTACCAGGCCGGCGCAGCGCTGGTACGCGTCACGACCGACAGCGGGGTCGTGGGCTACGGCGAGAGCCTGATGGGGCTGTTCTGTGGCGAAGTCGTGCGGGAGCTGGTGGCGTATTACGAGCCGTTGCTGATCGGCGAGGATGCCAGCCGCATCGAGCCGTTGCGGCAGCGCATGTTCGATTCCAGCGTGTGGTGGGGGCGCAGCGGTGCAGCGCCCAGCGTGATCGGCGCGATCGAGACGGCACTGTGGGACATCGCCGGCAAAGTCGCCGGCGTGCCGGTCTATCGCCTGCTGAGTTCCACACCACGCGAGGCGATCCCGGTGTATGCCAGCCTCGGCGCCGCGCCCAGGGACCCGGCCGAACTCGTGGCGTTGGTGCAGGCGCTGCAGGCCCAGGGATTCCGTGGCCTCAAGCTTGGCCTCCAGTTTGGCTCGATGGGTGACACGCAGTTCTTCGAGCCACGCGGCGCCGAACTGCTCACGCTGCTCGATGCGACGCTGCACACCATCCGGCAGCACGTCGGCGACGCGTTCGTCATCGGCGTCGACGGGCACATGGGCGGCATTCCGCAGCCGATCGGCCGCGACGAGGCGCTGGCCGTCGCGCAGGTGCTCGAGCGCCATCGCGTCGACTTCTTCGAGGAGCCACTCAGTTATCTCGATCCGCAGGGGTATGGCTGGCTGCGGGCGCGCACCAGCGTACCGATCGCCGGTGGCGAGAGCCTGGCGTTGCGCGAAGGGTTCAGCACGTTCACCGACGCCGCCGGGCTCGATCTGCTGCAACCCGACGTCAACTTCGTCGGCGGCCTGGGGCCGGCGCTGGCGGTCGCCACACTGGCCCACGAGCATGGCCTGGGGCTGATGCCGCATGCCTGGTGTGGTGGGCCGGGCTTCATGGCCAATGTGCATTTCGCATTGGCCGCGCCCGGCGTGGTACGCCTCGAGATGGCACAGACGCTCACCGACCTGCAGGCGGCGACGCTGGTGCATCCGCCAGTCATGCGTGATGGGCTGCTCCAGGCGCCGACGGCGCCGGGCATCGGCTACGAGCTGAGCGACGCCGTCGCGGCACGCTTTCCGTTCCCCGCCGGCTTGGCCGAACGGGCGTCCGGCGTGATGTTCGTGCCGCCCCGCCAGGAGGTGCGCGATGCCTGAGACGTGGGGGCTCGACTTCGCTGCCGATCTGCCGCTGGACGAGAAAGTCGCCCGGCTGCAGGCGTTCCTCGGCGAGCAGTACATCCACGAGAGCGGCTTGATGTACTGCCATTGGCACTGGGGTGACGATGGCCTGCGGCCGTTCGTCGCCGCCGACTACAACGGCCAATCGGTGGTGCGCATGCGCTCCGGCTTCAGCCCGGTTGGGCATTCCAGTGCCGAGAATTCGCCGTGGGTCGCCGGGCTGTTCCTCTGGTCGCAATGCTTGCGGCATCGCGTCACCGGCGACGATCAGGCGCTGGTGTATGCGGCGCGGGCGTTTCGCTCGCTTGATCTGACGTTTGCGTTGACCGAGGCACAGGGTGTTCGTGGCTTTCTCAGCAAACCGTACGACTGGGCGGCGAGTGTCGAGACGAGCCCGGATCAGTATGTGGCGGCGATGCTGGGGATGTGGGCCTACCGGCCACTGGCGCCGGCGGCGGCGCGCGCACGCATCGATGCGTTGTTGCCGGCGATGGCGGATTTCTGGCGCGAGCGCGATTACACCATCGCGTACTTCGAGCGGCGCTTCCGCATCATGGATGATGCCTACCACGCGCTGACGATGGCGTGCCTGCATGCGCTGGCGGCGGCCGTGACGGGGGCTACGCCGTACCGCGACGAGGCCGAACGCCTGATCGAGCTGGCCGGCGCGTGTGCGACGCGCATCGATACCGAGCGCGCCCGCATGCTCGCCGAGCTGGCCGGCAATGCTGCGGCTGTCGACGACATCGCGACGAAGCAGAGCAATCGCGCGCTCGGCGATGCGGTCCATGATCCGGCACGCGCACCACATACGGTGCGCAACACCGAGAATCGCGCCGCGATGTGGATGATGGTCGCCGCGCTCGATGAGCTGGCCCACCATCGGCTGATCGCGCCTGGCCTGGTGCAGCAGGCGATCGCCCGCTTCTACGATCATTGTCGCCTCGGGTTGCGGCCTGATTGGCTGTCGCATTATGTCATTCAGATTGACCTTGAGCGCGGCACCTGGTACCCACTTGAGCGGCCGATCACGCCGGAGCGGCGCGCCTGGGCCGAGCAAGCCGGCCTATCGTTGTTCGTCGCCTACGATTCCCAGGTGTGCTGGGGCGACGCGGCGGCCCGCATCGCCGACATCGCGCTGATCGGCGCGATCCGGGCGCCGGCGCTGTGTGCCGGCGCGCTGACCACCACCCGTGCGCTGTTGGCGCAGCTCGATCAGCGACGCCTGCGCTGGATGATCGACCCCGACG
>CAIQIY010000354.1 GCA_903871975.1 uncultured Chloroflexota bacterium
CTGATCACCACCGTGGTGGTGCCGAACGGCAGCACGCCCCGGGCGAAGGCGGGCGGCGTCACCATCGTCGATTCGATGTGGACGTGGGTGTCGACGAACCCCGGGATGGCGATCAGGCCGGTGGCATCGATGATCTCGGCTGCATCAAGGCCCAGGCGGGCCCCGTGATCGACAATCGCGATGCGGTCGCCGACGATGCCGATGTCGGCATCGACGATCTCGCCGGTGTAGACATTCACCATCCGGCCACCGCGGATCACGCGATCCAACGGCTGGTCGCCGCGCGCTGCGGCGATGACGGTACTACGGCTCATTGCGGTCCTCCGGTGGTCGGTAGCGTCAGGCCGGTCTGGATCGGTTGCCGATCGGCGTGAAATGGCCGGACATCGGCTTCGATCATCATCCAGTACGCCAGGAGCTCGAGCGGCACGCCACACGTGAACGGCTGGAGCGACTCGTGCTGCAGTGCCGGCACCGGCCACACCTCGTGGGCAATCGCGGCGACTGCTGCGTCATCGGCTTCGGCGATGGCGACGACCTCCGAGCCACGCGCACGCGCATCGCGCAGGATCTGGAGCATGCGCTGATAACTCGGGCCGGGTACCGCCATGCCGATCGTGATGACCTGGCCGTGGGTCAGGAAGCGGCGAATGTGCGCCCATTCCTCGACATGCTGCACCGCAATCGGCACCATCGCCGACTCGATGACCTTGGCCTCGCCGAATAGCGCGCTGCCGTAGCACGGGCCGCCACCGATGAGGAATGGCGTACGCCCGTCGAGCCGCTGCACGAGCGCCCGTACCGGTGCATCGTGCGCAGCGAGCAATCGGTCGATCGCCGTCAGTGCTGCACCAAGCTCGCCGAGGTATGCTTCGGCGTCTTCCGGGGTGTGAACGCCGCGGAACACACCGAGCCAGGCGGCGACCGCATGGTGTGCCACCATGCCGGCCAGGTAGCTCATCGTGCTGGGGATGTACCCGCTGGTATCGATCGACGGCACATCGAGCTCGATGATCCAATCGCCGTATGCGCACGCCGGCGATCCCGGCGTGTTGGTGATCAACAGCGTCGGTGCGCCGGCCGCCCGCGCCGCCGCCAGCGATGCCGTCGCGCTGAGGGTGCGCCCCGAGATCGAGGTGCTCGCCACCAGCGTCGTCGCGTCGAGCAGTGGCGCATGATAGCCTGCGACGTCGAATGCCTCGGCGACGAAGCTCGCGATCCGGCTCCGGCTGCGATACACAAACTGACACGAGTGTGCCGCGATGTACGAATCCCCCGACCCGACCAGATACAACAACGACGGCGACCGCGCCGCGATCCCCTCGGCCACCTGCCGGGCCTGCGCCGCGATCGCCGGCAGGCGCCTCACCAGCGCCGTGCTCTGACGCTCGAGTTCGTCGCGATACACCGCCCAGCTATGGTTCTTCTCGACATTCGGTGCCACAGATCCTCCCTTGTTCGCCACTCAGGTGTCACCACCACCATCTGGTGGTATAGTACGCGCCATTCGCCGGGACGCTGTCGTCCGCCTGCGAAGCACCGCTGATCCAACGAAGGAGCTGGTCATGCATCCCCCGACCTATGCCATCTACGGCAAGATCATCGTCGACAACATCCGTCTGCGCGACGGCCGGATCATCCCCGGGCGCCTCGGTGGTGGTGGCCCCCAGGCATCGTTCGGCGCCCGGCTCTGGGCCGACGATGTCGCCCTGCTGACCCGCTCGGGCACCGACCTCGAGGCCGAGCATGAACACACGCTGCACGCGCTCGGCCTTGATCTGAGCGGCTGGATGCGCCATGCCGACCTTCCTACGCCACGCGGACTGATGCAGTACGACGACGACGAGCGTCTGTTCGATCACGGGATCCAGACCAGCCGTGATGCCTGGTTTGCGTTGCTCGGTCGGCCGATGGTGCTGTCGGAGCGTCATCGCGCCGCATGCGGCATCCATCTGATCAGCGAGTTCGGCGCCGAGCCGATGGCCCACGAGGCGCTGGCCCTCCGTCAGCGCGGCGTCTTCGTCTCGCTCGAGCCGATCTTCGACGACCATAGCTGCAGCGATCCGGCCACGCTGCTCGATCTGTGCCGCCAGGTCGATGCGGTGACGCCCGACTGGCCGGCTGCCAGCGCGCTGGCGGGCAGCGATGACCTCGCGACCGTCGCCGACTTCTGGGCCAACCTCGGGCCGTCAGCCGTCGCCATCCGCCGCGGCAGCCTCGGCTCGATCGTGTGGGATCGCCGCCACGCGACCTGGTGGAACATCGCCACCGTGCCGATCGAGGTGGTCGATCCCACTGGCGCCGGCAACGCCTACGGCGGCGGCTGGTTCGTCACCATCGCCGCCACCGGCGATGCCCGCGAGGCCGGCTGCCGTGCGACGGTTTCGGCGGCCCTGATCCTCACCGCCGCCGGCATGCCGCCACTCGATGCTGCGGCCCGCGAGCGCGCCCGGCATCTCCTCGCGACCGCTCATCAGCGCGCGACACCACTGTTTGGCTGAGCCGCACATCGATCATTCCGGTGCGTTGCTCCAGCTCTGGAGCGATTGCCCGCCATCGATCACCAGCGTGCTGCCCGTCAGGTAGGTCGCGTCGGCAGATGCATAGAATGCCACCGCCTCGGCGATGTCTGCGGCGGTGGCCGGCTGGCCCAACGGGATGCGTGCCACCGCCGCTGCCGACGTGCGCGCGCCCAGTTCGATCTGCGCGACGTCATAGACGACGCAGTTGACCGTCACCTGCCGTGCTGCGGCTGTCAGCGCAAGGACGCGCGCGAACGCGACCAGCCCGGCCGAGCCGACCGTGAGCGCCGCTGCAGCGACCTGGGTGTCGCTGATGGCCAACGACGACGCCGTGAGCACGATCGCGCCACCATCGGCCATCATCGGCATGATCGCCTGTGTGGCAGCGACGGCGGCATGCACACTGCCATCGATCGCCGCATGCCAGTCGTCCGACGCGCCGGTCGTCGTCGCGTCACTCGCATCGATGACGTGCACCAGCAGCCGTGGTGTGCTGCCCCAGTGCCGGAGCTGCTCGGCCACCGCATGCCACTGCGCTCGGTCGGTCGGTACGCACGTCAGACAGCCGGACGCCGTGCCTGGACGACTCACGCCGAACACTCGCCAGCCGTCGGCGCTCAATCGCGCCATGACCGCGGCACCCACACATGTGTCGCCGTGCCAGACCACTGCGCCGCCCGGTGCCTGTGCCATATCGTTCATCATCGCCTCCCCCGCGGCGCACCGCGTGGCAGATCTTCCGGCGGCCGGGTTGGTGCGATCTCGCCACGACGGATGCGGACGTCGCGCAGCATCACCGACTGCACGACCGCCAGAAATGCGAAGTACACCAGCAGAATCGGGCCGGCCAGCGCTGCTGCCGCCAGCGTGATCACCAGCAGCGTCAGGCCGAGCGAGATCGTCGCAGCCGGATAGCCGATCGCCATCAGGAACGCCTCGCGCATGACCAGCGGAACCGGCTGTGCCTCGCGTACCAGCAGCAGCGGCAGCACATACAACTGTGCCGCCAGCACCGCCAGGCCGATCAGGCCGATTGGCCCGATCAGATAGCGCAGCACCTCGACCGGGCTGGTGCCGTAGAACTGCAGCGCGACGCCGATGACCAGGAGCACCGCCAGGTCCAGTACGATCAGCACTGTCGCGCGGAGCCCGTAGCGTCGCGCGCCATGCCACATCTCGATCAGCCGCGCCGGTGGTTGCTCCGGTTCGAGCTCTTCGGCCAGCACGCGCTGCACCAGCGCGAACAACCCGGCAGTGGCGGCCGGCCAGGTGACCACTGGCAGCGATGCGAGGAGCCAGATCACGTTGGCGCTCAGCAGCAACCCGAGCCGCCGCCAGAAGATGCGCAGCGAGAGCGTCAGGATGTTCCAGGCCATCGGTCGCTCCTCCGTGCCGTCAGGCCAGCTCTGCCGGCATCAGCCGTGTCACGTCGCGCGCGACACTGACGCGCTCCAGCGCCCAGTCCAGGCGCCGCCGCGCATCGGCCAGTCGGGATTCGTCGAACGTCGGCACGCCGATCTGCTCGAGCGCAAAACTGGCACTTGCTGCTGCTCGCGCTGCGGCATGTGCCGGCGCCTCGCCCCGCCCCAGCCCGACGGCGAACCCGCCGCAGTAGGCGTTGCCTGCGCCCGTCACATCGACGAGGTGCGCCGGTGGCACGGCCGGCACGCGGTAAAATTCGCCCGCGGCTGTGCCCACCAACGATCCCAGCGCGCCGAGGCGCAAGGCGATCATCGCGATGCCCGCACCCAGGAACTGCTCGAAGATCGCCGGGATCGCATCAGTGCCGAGCAGCTGCTTCGATTCGATGCGATCCGGCGAGAACATCGCCAGACGCCGCAGCACCATCAGATGCTCGGCGAATGGTCGGTGCATGTCGCTCAGCGACACCTCGCTCACTACCTGCGCCGTGGGATTGACCTGCGCGATGCGATCGAGCAACTCCACCGCGTCTTCCAGCGGGCCCCAGGCCATATGAAAGCCGCGTGCCAGAAAGTAATCCGCTGGTACTTCGTCGAGCTGTGGACGTGCCGCGTTGAACAGCGCGATATCGTTGCGGAAGATCTCGATGCGCCGGTCATCGGGCTCGAACAGCTGCCAGGCGCGCGCGGTCGGCACATCGGCGCGCAACACAACCCCGCGCACATCGACGCCCAGCCGGGCCAGGTACGCCAGATGCTGCGGGTCGAGATCGGCACCGCGATACCCGACATACCCCAGGCGATCCGACCACGGCCGCATGCCGATCAGCGTGTGCGTTCCCGATCCACCGAGCGTATTCATGAACGAGCGGCCGTCGGTCAACACGATGTCGTCGATGATCAGATTCGAGAAGGTGACGAACTCTGGTGCGTCCACACTCACATCAGCTGCCTCTCGTTTCAATCGTGCGCATCGGCGCGCCGCGGGTAGCCCAGATCAACACCAGCAATCCCAGGCTTCCGGCCACAGCACATGCCCACCACACCATATCGATCCCTGACCACTCGTACAACACGCCCGCGAGCACCAATCCGAACGCCGATCCCACGCCCTGCAGCGCTGCCTGGTACAGCGTCTGGCTCGTCGCGCGCCAGCGGCCGCCGAGCTGCTGGTCGACCAGCAGGACACCGGCGACCAGCAGCGAGAGCATGCCGATGCTGTGCAGCAGCTGGGTCGGCACGACCCACAGCGGATCGTCGATGAAGACATACAAGACCCAGCGTGGCACCATCAGCGCCACTCCGGCCAGGAACACGCTGCGCAAGCCCCAGCGGCGGATCAACGGCCCGCCCAGCTGCATCAGGCCGGCCTCGACGATCCCGGTAGCGGCGAAGACCAGGCCGCTGACCCAGCCCGGTGCATGAATGTCGTCGAGGTAGACGATCTGATACGAGTTGACGATGCCGAGCGTCATGCCGACCAGCGCCATGCCGAACAGAAAGACAAACAGGCGCGGATGCTCGCGCAACACATCACGGCCGGCTGCCAGGGTCGGCCGACGCTCGGCACGGCCTTCCGGCAACGTCAGGCTCACCAGGGCCAGCGCGAAGACCGACGCGGCGTACAGATAGACCAACCACACCAGATCGGCGCCGAGCACCAGTGCCCCGGTCGCCAACGAGGTGACGGCGAACCCGATCGAACCCCACAGCCGTAGCTGGCCATATGCCTGGCGCCGTCCCTGGCGCTCCAGATACTCCAGTGCGAGTGCATCGGCCAGTGGGCTGCTCGGCGCACGGAACACCGCCAGCAGCACCATCGCCACCAACAGTGGCACGAAGCCGTCCAGCCACACCAGCGACAGTGCCGTCAGCCCCACGGCGAGGTTGCTGATCGCCAGTACGCGCCGACGGACCTGATAGAGATCGCTCAGCACTCCCCACAACGGCTGGCTGAGGAACCCCCCCCAGCGGCATCGCCGCCAGGAGGATCCCGATCTCGCTGCCCGAGAGGTCGAGTTGCTTGAGATACAACGCCAGGTAGGTGTAGAAACTGCCGATGCCACCGAAGAACAACGCATAGATCACGCCGAAGCGCACCACCGGCGTCATACCGACTCGATGACGGCGCTGGTCTTGATGGTGTTGCCACCATCGGCGTACACCCCGTTGAAGGCGCGGAACGGCGGCTCACCGAGCGCTTCGGCGAGATACGCCGAGTACAACTCGGCGGCGACTGCATAGACCATCGGGCTGAAGACTTCGTCGACATCGCCGACGACGGGCAGCACCCAATCGGCGCCAGGGGCGATCTGGGTATCGCCCTGTGGCACGACTGCCACGATGGTGCGGCCGATGCGGCGTGCCGGCTCGAGCAGTTCGGCGACACGGGCATGGCCACGGCCACCCGGCGAGATGAAGAATGTTGGCGTCTGCGGATCTTCATTGACGAAATACTGCAGATGCGCCCACTCCTCGGTGTCCTGGCCGTCGGCGTGCCGTCCGGCAGCCTCCATCAGCTTTGCCGCCGAGAACAGCGCCGTGGCGTAGTTCGGGCCATCGCCGACGAAGACGAAATGGCGGTGCTTTGCTGTCGCTTCGGCGAGGCGTTGTGCCGGTTCCTTGACGGCGGCGACGGTGGCTTCGATCGCGTCGGCCGTGCGCTTCAGGCGCTCACGCAGCGCATTTGCGGCATCCTGCGACAGGCGGCCACGAATCTCGGCGATGCGGATGGCGATCAGGTTGAGTGCCAGCAACGAGATGCGATACGAGCGAATGCCCGGTGCCGGCGCAAACTCCGGCACGACGCAGCCGAGGACCTTCTCGGCAACCTGGGCCAGCGGCGAGTCGGGGTTGCCGGTCGCGGCGACGGTGAGCGCGCCATGCTTGCGCGCCAGCAGCAATGCTTCGCGCGTGCGTGCCACCGTGCCCGACACCGAGACACCGACCACCAGCGGATTGCGCGGGAACATGTGGTCGAAGTTCGGTGCCGCGTATCGGCCAGCCTGCATCGCGTTCAATGCCTCGGTTGGCACCGCCGCGATCTCCTCGAAGGTCAGCTCGGCGGCGATGCCCGCCATGTACGAGTCGCCACAGCCAGTGAGGACGACCTTCTTCACCGAAAGCCACTCGTTGTGGTCGAGCAGCAACCGTACTCGTCGGTCAAGTTCACGAAATTCGCTGCGAATGAGCTCGGGTAGGCTCTCGACCTGCAACACCATGTTCTGGGCGGACATGTTCTTCCTCGTTTCCTTATCGCGATTCGTTGGCGCGCAGCGGATTGGCCGGATCAGGGCGCGGCCTGATCCATGAAGTGCGTGACTTCGGATGTCGTTGGCAGGTGGCCACGCGGTCCCATGCCGGTCACGGCGATCGCACCGGCAGCGTTGGCGAAGCGCAGGCGTTCGGCCAGCGGTAGCCCACGGCGCAGCGCAGCGACGTACGCCGCGTTGAACGTGTCGCCGGCGCCGGTCGAGTCGACAGGCACGACACGGTACCCAGGGCATTCCACGGCCTCGGTGCGCGTGACTGCCAGCGAGCCACGCGCGCCGAGCGTGACGATCACGGTGTGTGGTCCAGCGTCGAGCAGGCGGCGGGCTGCGTCGATCGTCGGCTCATCGCCGGTCGCGGCACGAAAGCCAAACTGATTGAACGATGCGATGTCGACATGGCGCAGCATCGCGAACAGCGCCTCGTGCTTTGCACCGACCGTCGGTTCGACATCGATCATCACCTCGGCGCCACACTCGTGGGCGATGGTGGCATGGTGGGCGAACTGCTCGACGTGCTGTGGCATCAGGTACATCAGATGCGCGTGCGACAGCGCTTCGCGCAGCAGATCGACAGGGTAGTGCGGCGTAAACGTCGGCACCACGACGATCGCCTTCTCGCCGCCTGGCGGGATCAGGATGATCGTGAAACACGTCTGCCCGCCGGCGCGCGTCCGCAGATAGCGCGTCTCGACGCCGTATGCTGCAAAATCATCGATGATGATGCGCCCCGCGTCATCATCGCCGACTTCGGCCATCGCGGCGATGCGCAGCCCCAGGCGGCTGGCGGCACAGGCATAGTTGGCTGCCGGCCCGCCCGGCAGATTACCGACAAACTGTCCCATCACCTTGAGATCATGACCGGGTAATTCATCGACAGTGACGACCAGATCGAGGTCGATGCCACCAATCGTGAGAATGTCGTAGGGTCGTTCATTCGTCATCGTGGCCGTCCACTTCCGTCAGGTGCGACAACAGCTCGTCGCGACGCGCGCTGGCCGCGGCCAGCGTGGTTGCGTCGAAGGTCGGCGGGCCGATCTGCTCGAGCGTCAA